>NZ_JBBNAH010000211.1:0-10209 GCF_037994325.1 Pseudomonas sp. | reverse complement strand
ACACCGGCATCCAGATCGGGTTTGCGGTTGGCCAGGGTTTGGAAGACAAAGGCCAGGGTCAGCATACCCACGGCGGTAATCGCCCAACCGATAAGCACCGCACCCACATCGGCGCTGGCGGCCATATTTTGCGGTAAGGAGAAAATCCCGCCGCCGATCATCGAGCCGACGACCAGGGCGACCAGCGCACCTAAACGAAGTTTGTGGGCAGATTCGGACATGGTGTGCATCCTTGGCTAAGTAAGTAGCAGTGATCTACGCACGCATACGCAGGTAGATATCTGACTTGAATCAAGAGCCTGCTAACTTCCATGTTGAGCGTCGGCGTATTGACGGCAGGACGTGGAGCGCAGAGCAGAGGCTCAAAACACTGCGCGCATGCTTCAGATTGGCGTGGCCAAAACAACGCTAGACCGCTTTACGCAATGCGCAAGGACGCGGGTTTTGGCTGGCCAAGGGCCATTGCAGGGGGTGGAAATAGCGGGAGACGGGGGTAATTTCGAATGGGTCTACGCGGGGGGATTTAAGTGTTTAACGCAGACTGCTTGCTGCGCATAGCACACCGGACAAGAGCGATCTCGTCCGTAGGGTGTGCGGTGCGCACCAAGGGATTTTGAACCTTACTCGCCGTCTTCCTGACTGGCGCTCAAACCATGCTTGCGCAATTTGTCGTGCAGGGTTTTGCGCGGTAGGCCGAGGGCTTCGGCGAGGCTGCGCAGGGAGTTATGCGGCCGTGCCAGTTCGGCGGCGATCAGCGCGCGTTCAAAGGCTTCTACTTGTTCACTGAGCCCGCCGCCGTCCGCTATTTTTGGCACGTCTGGCGTGGCGCCTTCCAGCGACAACTCCAAGCCCAAGGCAAAACGCTCAGCCGCATTTTGCAGTTCACGCACATTGCCAGGCCAGGTGTGGCAGAGCAGGGTGGCGCGCTGGCCCGGTTGCAGTTCACGCACGGGCAAGTGGTGGCGTGCGCTGGCCGATTCGGCGAAGTGCTGGAACAGCAGCAAAGCGTCTTCGTTGCGCTCACGCAGCGGCGGAATACGTAGCGGCGCGACGTTCAGGCGGTAGTAAAGGTCGGCACGGAAGCGCCCTTGGTCGGCGCTCTGGCGCAGGTCTTCCTTGCTCGCGGCAATCACACGGATATCCAGCGGAATCAGCTGATTGCCGCCCAAGCGTTCCACCACCCGTTCCTGCAGAAGGCGCAGCAGTTTGACCTGCACCTCTAAACTCATGCTTTCGATTTCATCGAGAAACAGGGTGCCGCCATTGGCGAATTCAAACTTGCCGATGCGCCGTTTCTGCGCGCCGGTAAACGCCCCAGGCTCGTGACCAAACAGCTCGCTTTCCACCACCGACTCGGCCAGCGCCCCGGCGTTGATGGCTACAAACGGCCCGTTGCGGCGGTTGGACAAGTCGTGCAGCGCGCGGGCGACCACTTCTTTGCCAGTGCCGGTTTCGCCGAGGATCAACACGTCAGCGTTGATTGCCGCCAATGCACCGATCTGCTCACGCAGGCGCAGCATGCCGGGCGACTGTCCCACCAACCGCGCGGATAGCTCGCGGCGATCGGCCAGGGCCATGCGCAGGCTACGGTTATCCAGCACCAATTGGCGCAGGGCCAGGGCGCGGCGCACGCTGTCGAGCAGGTCGTCGCTGGCAAAGGGTTTTTCCAGAAAGTCATAGGCGCCAGCACGCATGGCTTGCACCGCCAACGGCACATCGCCGTGGCCGGTAATCAGCAGCACTGGCAAATCGCTGTCTTGCTCATGCAACTGCGTCAGCAGCTCCAAACCGTCAACACCAGGCATGCGAATATCGCTGACCACCACGCCCGGCCAGTCGCGGGGAATGGTGCCTGCCAGGCCTTTGGCGCTGGCCAGACTGCAGACTTTCAGGCCGGCCAAATCCAGGGTTTGGCTCAATGCTTGACGCAGGTGAGGATCGTCGTCGATCAGCAGCACCTGGGCTCGGTTATCGAAGGTGCTGTCGGTCATGAGCTGAGATCCTCAGAAGGTTGTCGGTTTACCCCTGGCGCGGCGGGCAGCAGGTGCAGGGTCAGCACGGCGCCGCCGTCCGGGTGGTTGGCCAGATGCAGTTCGCCCCCTAAGGCGAGCATCAGGGTTTCGCAAATCGCCAGGCCCAGGCCCAACCCTTGGGCGCTGGTCTTGGTGGTGAAAAAAGGTTCGCGGGCGCGCTTGAGGGCGTCGGCGGAAAAGCCTGGGCCGTTATCGCGAATGCTCAGGCGCACGCCGTGCTCGTCGTTGCTGGTGCTGAGCCAAATGCGCCGCGGTGGGGCTTTTTCCACCAAGGCATCAAGGGCGTTGGCCAGCACATTGCCGAGCACTTGGCGCAGGCGGGTTTCGCCGGCCTGTACCCAGAGCGTGGCGTCGGGCAAGTCGCGGATCAGCTCCACATCCATGGCCCGCCGGCGTTTGGCCAAGAGTGCCAGGGCATCGTCGAGCGCCGGTTGTAGCGCCACGCTTTCCGGCGCATGCCGATCACGGCGGGCAAAGGCGCGCAGGTGGGCGATGATCGATGACATACGCCCGGTCAGCTCGCCAATCAATTTCAGGTTGCCACGGGCATCGTCGGTGCGTTGATGGTCAAGCAGCACCGAGGCGTTTTCTGCGTAGCTACGGATCGCCGCCAGCGGCTGGTTGAGTTCGTGGCTGATGCTCGCCGACATGGTGCCCAACGCCGACAGCTTGCCGGCCTGCACCAACTCATCCTGGGCGCGGAGCAATTCCTGCTGCGCGTGCTCACGCTCGAGCACCTCGTCTTTGAGTCGGCTGTTGAGGGTTTCCAGATCGCGGGTACGGTCGAGCACGCGAATTTCCAGCTCGCGACGGGCACGGGCGTCGATAGCGATGCGTTCCAGATAATGCCGACGGCGTTGCATCAGCAAGCCGAGCAGCAAAATCAGCACCAGTAAGGTCGCGCCGCCGACGGCCACAGCGGTTTGCACTGGGCGCGAAATCTGCTCGGCCGGGGCCAGAATGCTCACCGTCCAGCCGGTTTCCGCCAGGCTACGGTTTTGAATAATCCAGGCCTTTTTACGCAGTTTGAGCATCTGCGGTTCAAGCGTTGGGTAGGGCTTGTTGGCGGCGATTTCACTGCGCTCTTGTGCGCTTAGTTCACGGCTGGCGCGAAAGCGCCATTCGGCACGCGAGGTAAGAATGACCACGCCATTGCTGTCGGTGACCATCAACTGTTCGGGGGTTTTACCCCACAGGGTTTCGGTAGTGTCCAGGTCGACCTTGACCACCAGCGCACCAATCACCGTCTCGCCTTCTTTTACCGCCGAGGCAAAGTAGTAACCGCGTTTACCCGAGGTGGTGCCCAGGCCAAAAAAACGTCCCAGGTGCCCGGTCACCGCTTCGCGGTAATAGGGACGGAAAGCAAAGTTGCGCCCGACAAAACTGTCCGACTGGCGCCAGTTGGAGGCGGCCAGCGTGGTGCCGGCGGCATCCATCAAGTAGATGGAGTCGGCGCCGGTTTGCCCGCGTACTTCTTCCAACAGTTGATTGGCGCGTATCTGCGCATCAAGGTTTTGCGGATGGGTGAGCACGCCGCGCAGCGCCGGCAGGTCGCCAAGAATCGGCGGCAGCACTTCATAGCGGCGCAGGCTGCCGAGTAGGTTGGCCACGTAGAGGTCGAGGGTCTGGCGGTTTTGTTCGATCAGCTCGCTGCTGTAATAACGCTCGGCCAGCTGTTGCAGCGGCCACAGCAGCGGTGCCAGCAGCGCGGCCAGCAGCAGCAAGCTGCGCCAGCGTGGACGGCGCAGCGGCGAGTCAGTCGGCATGGCGCAGGCAGTCGGCTAGCGCCACTTGCCACTGGGGCAGGTGCACATTCCAGGCCGTTTGTAGATGTGCGCAATCCAGCCGCGAATTAAGTGGGCGTTGCGCCGGTGTCGGGTAGTCGCTGCTGGCGATGGGTACCAGGCGTGCGCAGGGTTTGCCTGCGGCTTTCAGGTGTTCGCCGATGGCGCTGGCAAAGCCAAACCACGACGTTTCGCCCTGGCCAGTCAGGTGATAAATGCCCCAGGGACCGGCGTTGCCGTTCTGCCACTGCGCAATCAACTCGCGGGTGGTGTCGGCGATAGTGCCGGCCCAGGTCGGCGCGCCAATCTGGTCGCTGACCACACGTAGCTCTTCGCGCTCTTGCAGCAGGCGCTGCATGGTCAGCAGAAAGTTGCGGCCGTACAGCGAGTACACCCAGCTGGTGCGCAGGATCAGATAGTTGCCACCCACTGCGGCAATGGCCTGTTCACCGGCCAGTTTGCTTTGGCCATAGACGCCCAGCGGTTGGCTGGCATCGTTTTCCTGATAGGGCGCGGACTTGCTGCCATCAAATACATAGTCGGTGGAGTAATGAATCAACGGCACGCCAAGCGCCTTAGCTTCCTCGGCCAGCACACCGGGAGCGATGGCATTGATGGCGAAGGCTTGCTCGGGTTCACTTTCGGCTTGGTCGACGGCGGTGTAGGCCGCAGCATTGATGATCAGGTCAGGGCGCAGGGCGCGAACCTGGGCACGCACCGCAGCAACGTCAGCCAGGTCCAGTTCGGCGCGCCCCAGGCAGATGATTTCGCCTAAGCCTTGCAGGCTAGTGAGCAGCGCTTGAGCGACCTGACCATTGCGTCCGCTGATCAACACCTTCATGGAAACAGCTCCGCCTCGGTAAACAGCACGCCTGCCTGGTCTTTAGCCGACAGCTGCGGCGCTTCATTCAATTGCCAGTCGATAGCCAGCGTTGGGTCATCCCAGCGAATGCAGCGCTCATGGGCCGGGGCGTAGTAGTCGGTGGTTTTGTACAAGAACTCGGCGGATTCACTGAGCACCACAAAGCCGTGGGCAAAACCTGCCGGTATCCACAGCTGGCGTTTGTTTTCCGCTGACAGCAACACACTGACCGATTGGCCAAAGGTGGGCGAGCTGCGGCGAATATCGACGGCGATATCCAACACTTCGCCAGCGCTGGCGCGTACCAGCTTGCCCTGCGCCTGTTCGATTTGATAATGCAGGCCGCGCAGCACACCGCGCTGCGAGCGCGAGTGGTTGTCCTGCACGAACTGGCAGTCGACACCTGTCGCCGCTTTAAAGGCTTGGGCGTTAAAGCTTTCAAAGAAAAAGCCACGCTCATCGCCAAACACTTTTGGCTCGATGATCAGTACGTCTGCAATGTCGGTGGCAATAACCTTCACACCTGTTCTCCTGCTAGCCGGTAGAGGTATTGGCCATAGCCGGTCTTGCCGAAGGCCTTGGCCTGCACCAGCAATTGCTCACGGTCGATCCAGCCATTTTGGTAGGCGATTTCTTCCAGGCAAGCGACCTTCAAGCCCTGACGGTGTTCGATGGTTTGCACATATTGCGAGGCGTCCAGCAGGCTGTCGTGGGTGCCGGTATCCAGCCAGGCAAAGCCACGGCCAAAGCGCTCCACGCGTAAGTCGCCGCGTTGCAGGTAGGCGTTGTTTACGTCGGTGATTTCCAGCTCGCCGCGCTGCGAGGGCTTTACCGCCTTGGCGATTTCGATGACGTCGTTGTCGTAGAAATACAAACCAGTGACCGCATAGCTGGATTTAGGCTTGGCCGGCTTTTCTTCAATGGAAATGGCCTTGCCGTTCGCGTCGTATTCCACCACGCCAAAACGCTCGGGGTCGTTTACCCAGTAGCCGAACACCGTGGCGCCGCTGGTGTGGCTGGCGGCACGTTGCAACTGCTCGGTGAAGTGCTGGCCGTGGAAAATATTGTCGCCAAGGATCAGGCACACCGAGTCGTCGCCAATAAACTGTTCACCAATCAAAAACGCCTGCGCCAAGCCGTCGGGCGAGGGCTGCACGGCGTAGCTGAAATTGACCCCGAACTGGCTGCCGTCGCCGAGCATTTTTTCGAACTGCGGCAGGTCGTGCGGGGTGGAAATCAGCAGGATGTCTTGGATGCCGGCAAGCATCAGCACCGAGATGGGGTAGTACACCATCGGTTTGTCGTAGATCGGCAGCAGTTGCTTGGACACCGCCAAGGTAATGGGGTGCAGGCGTGTGCCCGAACCGCCGGCCAGAATGATTCCTTTCATGCTCAGTTACTCCGTTGCGCCAAGGCGTTCGCGCTGGTAGCTGCCGTCTTGCACATGGCGACACCAGTCGAGGTTGTTCAGATACCACTGCACAGTTTTGCGCAGGCCGCTGGCAAAGGTTTCTTCTGGTACCCAGCCTAGCTCGCGTTCGATCTTGCTGGCGTCGATGGCGTAGCGCAGGTCGTGGCCGGGGCGATCTTTCACAAAGGTGATCAGCTGGTCGTAACGCTCAACGCCGGCCGGTTTTTCCGGCGCCAGTTCTTCCAGCAGCGCGCAGATGCTGCGCACTACGTCGATATTCTGCTGCTCGTTATGGCCGCCAATGTTGTAGGTCTCGCCAACCTTGCCCTCGGTCACCACCTTGAGCAGGGCGCGGGCGTGGTCTTCCACAAATAGCCAGTCGCGAATCTGCGCACCGTTGCCATACACCGGCAGCGGCTTGCCTTCCAAGGCATTAAGGATCACCAGCGGAATCAGTTTTTCCGGGAAGTGATACGGCCCGTAGTTGTTCGAGCAGTTGGTGATCAGTACCGGCAGGTTATAGGTACGTTGCCAGGCGCGAACCAAGTGGTCGGACGCCGCCTTGCTGGCCGAGTACGGCGAACTGGGGGCGTAAGGCGTGGTTTCGGTGAAGAGGTCGTCGACGCCATGCAGGTCGCCGTATACCTCGTCGGTGGAAATATGGTGAAAACGAAAGGCCTGTTTGGCCTCGTCCGCCAGGCCCTGCCAGTAACCGCGGGTGGCTTCCAGCAGCGCATAGGTGCCGACGATATTGGTCTGGATAAACGCCGAGGGTCCGTCGATAGAGCGATCGACATGCGATTCGGCCGCCAGGTGCATGATCGCCTCGGGCTGGAAGTCGTCCAGCAGGGCGCGCACGTGCGGCTGGTCAGCGATATCCAGTTGGGCAAAGCGATAGCGCGGATTGCTCGCCACGCTGGCGAGGGATTCGAGGTTGCCGGCGTAGGTCAGCTTGTCGAGGTTAAGCACCTGGTGTGTGGTGTTTTGCAAAAGATGGCGAATCAGCGCCGAGCCAATAAAGCCCGCGCCGCCGGTGATCAAAATACGCATGCCAAGTGGCCTTGTCGGTTCGCAGGCGCATAGCTTGTCGGCAGGCTTGGTAAGAAGCAAGCGTGAAAGGCCGTGGCGGCCGCGGCTATGCCGGGGCAAAAGCAAAACGCCGTCGCACTTGCGGGCGACGGCGTTGGGGGCAAGCGTTAAGGCGTTACAGCAATTTGGCTTTTTTCAGCGACGCCGTGGAGGCCGGCACCTGGATGATTAGCGGGTGGTCGGTCAGGTTGACCTGAACCTTGCTGACATTACGCAGCGACTGAATGGGCTCGGTGCCGACGATAGGGTCGTAAATATTCACCGTGGCCTGAGTGGACCCCAGGTTCACCGTTACCGGTGCCGATTGGCCAGGGAAGGAGTCAGGTTCAGCCCACACCAGGATATTGGTTTCGTAATTGCTCTTTTGCAGGGCAAGGAAGCGGCCGGTGGTAGGCAGCCCTACGGTGGAAAAGGGGATCAACTTGGTCAGGGTGAAGTTCGACGCGGTAGGCGTTGAATCCACCAGGATGGTGTTGAGGTTATGCCAGGCCGTTGCCGCTGGAGTTGGCGCATTGTCGGCTTTGGCGAACAAGCCATAACCATCGCCTTCATCCATCAGTTGGTAGATGTAGGTGCGATGAATCTCGTTGTAAGCGCTGTTGGCCAGAATACTCAGCAACCAAGAGGCACTCGCCTGGGCGGTGGTTTTGGGCGATTGATAGCCCGTTTCGGTGTACACCGCAGGGCCAACGCCAGCGGGCGTGTTACCCAATACCGTACGTTTTACATACTTGGTCGGTGGTTTGCCGGCAGCGGGGTAGGGGTGTTGGTTATTGAAGTCGGCGAGACCTTTGGTCACCGCGGGGTCCGGACCTTTAGGAATACCGCCTGCGTTGTAACCGGTGAAATAAAACACTTGGGTGTTTTTAAACAGCGGGTGCGCTTTGGTTTGTTTATACAGCTCTGCCTGGAACGACAGCGCAGCCGGTAGGCCTTTGGTGCCATCGGGCTGCCAGATCAGCGGGAAGTTATTGATCTCGTTTGGCCCTTCCACCGCCAGCGTCGAACCGGGTACGGCTTTCTCCACCGTGCTGATATTGGTCAGAAAGGTGGCGATGGTGGTTGGCGACTTGGTGCCCCCAACGGCAGCGATGTAATTCCACTTCACGCCAGCCTTGGCCAGGGTGGTGTAGTAGTTATACGGCGGGTTGCCCCAGAACGGGTTGTAACTGTCGCGGGCGTTGACGATGCCCAGGTACTGCATATTGCTGATGACCATCGGCATCTTCGCGTAGTTCGAAGAGCCCTGGCTGACGTGCAGGTTTACGCCCATGGCGTTGATAAAGTCGGCTGAGCGCATCAGTGTGGCGGCTGCCTGCGTCTGCATGCTTAACGTTCCTGCTCCAAATAGAAGCAGCAGGGTTGTAGTGCGGACGAGCTGGTTCATGGTCTACCCCCTTTCAGAAATTTCGAGAACGCTAGGAAAACGCTAGTTGGCACAAATGGCGTTGTCGAAACCCTAGTCGCAAAGTGCCACGGTATCTGCTGAACGGTCCGTTTTAGACGCGTTTTGCAATAAAACATATTGCAAAAAATTGCCTGAACTTCATGACCGTTTCAGCGCCGATACAGTTCGTCGCGCTTTCGTTTCAACACAGCTTGCAACGACGCGGCCATGTTGTCTGGCGTGTCGCCACTCTCAGACGAGCTGCAGTTTATTAATCCGCACTGTCGAGGTAGCGCATTAGCAGGCCAAAGCGCCCATCGGCGATTGGAGGCAGCGCAACATACACGATGTGACCATCGCCGGGGGCAATGGTGATCGACTGGCCCGCCGCATTTTTCAGCGTACTCAGAGAGAAGTGCTGATTGCCGGAGGGCGTCATTAGTTCAAAGCGATCGCCAACAGCGAAGCGGTTTTTTACCCGCACCTCGGCAAGGTCGTCGCGCCACTCCCCGGTCAGTTCGCCAACAAACTGCTGACGTTCGGCGCGCGAGTTACCGTGCTCATAATTCTGATAATCATCATGCACATGGCGGCGCAAAAAGCCTTCGGTGTAGCCGCGATTGGCCAGTGATTCGAGGTCGGTAAACAGGTGCGGGGCGAAGGGTTTACCGGCGACAGCATCGTCGATGGCCTGGCGATAAACCTGGGCGGTACGGGCCACATAAAAGTGGCTTTTAGTACGGCCTTCGATCTTCAATGAGTGCACACCCATCTGCACCAAACGCTCGACATGCTGCACCGCGCGCAGGTCTTTGGAATTCATGATGTAGGTGCCGTGCTCGTCCTCAAAGGCCTCCATCAACTCACCGGGGCGGCTGTCGTCTTCCAGCAGAAACAGTCGCTCAGTGCTGCTGCCTTGACCTAGCGTCGGAGCACAAGGCCGAACAATTTCACCCAATTCATTCTGCTGGCCCTCATGCGCCTGGTACTGCCAGCGGCACGCATTGGTGCATGTGCCCTGATTTGGATCGCGGCGGTTGATATAGCCGGACAACAGGCAGCGCCCCGAGTACGCCATGCACAGCGCACCATGAACGAAAACCTCCAGCTCCATCTGCGGTACCTGCTGGCGGATTTCGCCGATTTCCTCCAACGACAGCTCGCGGGACAAAATCACCCGGCTCAAGCCTTGCTGCTGCCAGAATTTCACGCTGGCCCAATTCACCGCATTGGCCTGCACCGACAAATGAATAGGCATCTGCGGGAAGTGCTCACGCACCAACATGATCAAACCGGGGTCGGACATGATCAACGCATCCGGCGCCATGGCCACCACTGGCGCCAAGTCCTTGAGAAAGGTGCGCAGCTTGGCGTTATGCGGGGCGATATTGACCACCACATAAAAACGCTTGCCCAGCGCGTGGGCCTCGGCAATGCCGAGCGCGAGGTTGGCGTGATCGAATTCATTGTTACGCACCCGCAAGCTATAACGCGGTTGCCCGGCGTATACCGCATCGGCGCCATAGGCGAAGGCATAGCGCATGGCTTTCAGCGTGCCAGCGGGGCAGAGCAATTCGGGAGAGAACGGACGGGACATACGGAATCGCCTGGCTGATTGGGCGCGCGATTCTAGGGAGTGCTGA
>NZ_JBBNAH010000210.1:0-25139 GCF_037994325.1 Pseudomonas sp. | reverse complement strand
GCTCAAGCCTGGGCACTAACTCGGCCATCTTTTTCACCGTGTAGGCTTCCAACTTACCCACCGGGTCGTCCTCGCCGAGCAAAAACAGCGTCGGTTGCAGCACCTGACGCCCAGCCAAAAACTCGGTGCTCTGCCAGTTCAAAGTGAAGTTGCGATACCAATTCAGCGGCCCGTGAAAACCGTTTTTGCTTAGGGTGATCAGGTACACTGTAAAGTCTTCTCGGCTGCACCACTGGGGGTAACCCTCGGGCACCGGCACCCCATCAAGCAAGCGCGCATGCGCCGGTTTCGGCTGCAAAAACACCTCCCCCGTACCGCCAATCAGCAAACGCATGCTGCGTTCGATATCGGCGTTTAGCTCGGCCTCAGCCACGCCCGGTTCTTGGAAGTAGAGGATGTAGTTAAAGCGCCCGGCATTGGCCTCTCGCATGATGTCGATGGCCGGACGCTTGGGCCGCCCGCCAAACGGCACGGACATGGCGCCAAGCACGCTAACCCGCTCAGGTTCGAGCAAGCCCAAATGCCAGGCCACCGGCGCGCCCCAGTCATGGCCGATCACGCACACATCGGTATGCCCGAGCTCATCCATGGCGGCCTGAATATCGGCGCACAAGGTTAGCAACTGGTAGGCCTCGACCTCTTCAGGCGCGCTGCTGTCGCCGTAGCCGCGCATTTCCGCGGCGTAGACGCGGTAGCCAGCGGCGGCCAACGCCGTCATCTGGCTGCGCCAGGAGTACCAACACTCGGGGAACCCGTGTAGCAGCCACACCGGCCGCCCACTGTCCGGGCCTGCGCAGTAAACGCTGAGGGTGATGCCGTTGACGTGAAGTAGCTGCTGTTCAAAGGTCGTCATAGTGATCACCAGGTATCCACAAAGGAGCGTTTTTTGCCGTCGCGCTTGGGCGCGCGTGGTGCGGCGTTAAAGCCGCGCACCAGCCAGCTGCGGGTTTCGACTGGGTCAATCACCGCGTCGATTTCCAGAAAGCTGGCCATATTGATGCCTTTACCGCTCTGGTAGGCCTTGGCCACCAATTTGTCGAACAGCGCTTGGCGCTCGGCGGGGTCTTCCAGGGCGGCCAGTTCTTTGGAGAAGCCCAGGCGCACCGCGCCTTCCAAACCCATGGCACCAAACTCGGCGCTGGGCCAGGCGATGGTAAACAGCGGCGAATGAAAGCTGCCGGCGGCCATTGCTTGCGCGCCGAGACCATAACCTTTGCGCAGCACCACGGTGAAAAACGGCACGCTGAGGCTGGCGGCGGTCACAAACATGCGCGACACATGCCGTACCGTGGCCTGCTTTTCCGCATCCGGGCCGACCATAAACCCTGGGGTGTCGCACAACGACAGCAGCGGAATATCAAAGGCATCGCACAGCTGCATAAAACGCGCGGCTTTGTCGCCAGCCACCGCGTCGATGGCGCCGCCCAGGTGTGCGGGGTTGTTGGCGATCAGGCCAAACGGTTGCCCTTCGATGCGGATAAACGCGGTGATCAGCCCTGGGGCAAACTGGCGGCGCAGTTCCAGCACGGAGTCGCGGTCGGCGAGGGTGGCGATGACCTGGCGGATGTCGTAAACCCGCAAGCGATTTTCCGGGATCAACTGGCGCAGTTCGCGCTGGTCGGCGCAGTGCCAGTCACTCACCGCGCCCTGGAAGTAGGACAGGTACTGCTTGGCGGCTTTTACCGCTGCGGCTTCGTCCGCCACTTCGACATCGATCACGCCATTGGGGCCTTGCACGCTCACCGGCCCGACCTGTTCCGGGGTAAAAGTGCCAAGCCCACCCCCTTCGATCATCGCCGGCCCAGCCATGCCGATGCTGGCGTTGGCGGTGGCAATAATCACGTCGCAGCACCCCAGCAGCGCGGCGTTACCAGCAAAGCAACGGCCGGACACCACACCCACCAACGGCACCAGACCAGAAAGCTTGGCCATGCCAATAAAGGTGTGGCAGTCCAGACCGGCCACGCCAACAAAATCGCTATCCCCTGGCCGGCCACCGCCTCCTTCGGCAAACAACACCAGCGGCAGCCGCCACTGCTCAGCCAGTTGCAGCATGCGATCGGTTTTTTTGTGGTTCATCGCGCCCTGGGTGCCGGCAAATACCGTGTAGTCGTAGGCGATGGCCATACAGCGCGTGTGCTCGGCGCCGAACTGCGCGGCGTTAACGGTGCCGATGCCGCTAACCAATCCGTCGGCCGGGCTTTGTACGATCAGGTCTTCCACCGAGTTTTTGCGCCGCCGGGCGGCCAGAGCGAGGGCGCCGTATTCGATAAAGCTGCCCTCATCCAATAGGTCGTCAAGGTTTTCCCGGGTGGTGCGCTGGCCGGTTTTGCGCCGCTTCGCCACCGCCTGCGGCCGCCGCTCGTCCCGGGTCAGGGCATTGCGTTCGAGCACTTCGGCAAGATCCGCGCGGATATGCTCGAGGTCGATGCTTTCTTCGTTGTGCTGCTGTTGCAGCGCTACTTCCGCCGGCTGAATAAATAGCAGCGCTTGGGCGGCGAATAGGCTGTCGCCGGGCGTTACCGCCAGGCTGTGGACAATGCCGCTGTGACTGGCCTTGACCACAAACTCCATCTTCATCGCCTCCAGCACGGCGATGCTCTGGCCGACGGCGACGGCGTCACCGACCTGCACGTCGACACTGACCACCACCCCTGCGCTGGGCGCCTCCAGGGCGACGCAACCTACCGGGGTGTCGGCGTGTTGATGCTGCTGTGCGGCACCGGCCGCCTGGGGGAAAAACAGATGGCGGTGCGCCTGTTGCTGTGTCGCCAGCAGTTGGGTGATCTGCTCTTCGACAAAGCGTGTGTTGACTTGGTTGTCTTGCACCTGGGGCTGGCGCAGCAGGTTTTGTAAAAAGTGGATATTGCTCGCCACACCCTCCAGGCGGAACTCGCACAGGGCACGGTAGGCCCGGCGCAGTACGGCGGGGAAGTCGTCGTTGGCCTGCACAATCAGCTTGGCCAGCAGCGAGTCGTAGCTGCTGCTGGTGGCGTAACCGCTGTAGCCACAGCCATCGACACGAATGCCGGCGCCGCTTGGCGGTTCATAGGCGCTGAGCAGGCCCGCTGCCGGTTGCACGCTGCCGTCGCTGTTCATGCTTTCCAGATTGACCCGCAGCTGTACGGCAAACCCCCGTGGCGCGGGAATATCTGCCTGCTGCAAGCCCAGTTCGCGCAAGCTGGTGCCGCCGGCTACGCGCAATTGCGCTTGCACCAGATCGATACCGGTGACCGCTTCGGTAACGGTGTGCTCCACCTGCAAGCGCGGGTTGGCTTCCATAAACACGAAGTCGCCGTTATCCACATCCAGCAAAAACTCGAAGGTGCCCAAGGTGCGGTAGTTAACCGCGCCGGCCAGCTTTAAGGCGGCACTGAGCATGGCCTCGCGCACGGCGGGGTCGAGGTTGGGGCTGGGGGCGATTTCCACCAGCTTTTGGTTGCGTCGTTGCAAGGTGCAATCGCGCTCCCACAGATGCACCACCTGCTCGCCGTCGCCCAACACCTGCACTTCAATATGCCGTGCGTTGTGGATCAGCCGCTCCACATACAGATCGCCATTGCCAAACGCTGCCTTGGCTTCGGACTGGCAGCGGGCGTAGGCCTCGGCCACGTCTTCGGCGGCAAACACCGCGCGCATACCGCGGCCACCGCCGCCCGCCAACGCCTTGATCATCATGGCGCCGCCATTGAGCTCGGCCATAAACGACTGAGCGCGGGCCAAGCTGGTGGGCTGGTTGGTGCCGCTGGCCAAGGGCACACCGCAGCGCATGGCCAAGGTGCGAGCCTGGGTTTTATCGCCAAACTGCTCCAGCACATCGGCGCTGGGGCCAACAAAAGTCAGCCCGGCTGTTTTGCAGCGGCGGGCGAATTCGGCGTTTTCAGCCAAAAAGCCATAACCGGGATGCACCGCATCGCAGCCCTGGGCAGTGGCGATGGCGATCACCTGATCCATATCCAAGTAAGCGGCTACGCCGCGGCCCTTGAGGCCTACCGCCACATCGGCCTTGCGCGTATGCAGCGCGGCGGCTTCGTCCTCGGCAAAGATCGCCACGCTGCGGATATCCAACTCAGCCGCAGCGCGGGCAATACGAATGGCGATTTCGCCGCGGTTGGCGATAAGCAGATTGCGGATGGGCATTGGCGCTCCCTGGTTTTTATAGGTCTTTTTTAAACGCTTAGGGAGTAGAGCTTAGGCGCCGACTCAGGGGTAGCGGAACCTTGCTGGCTGGGGCGAATGGCGCGGCAGAGGTGGGGGTGATAGTGGGCGTAGAGCGCAGCGCTCTGTGCCGGCCCAGCGCGTAACGCGAGGGGCGACAATCCCCTCGTCCGCTTGCGGGAGGGGGGCAAGGGCGGGAGAGGGCTTTTAGCTGCGGCGTTCGACGATATAGCGCGCCAAGTCGCGCAGTGGCTCGGCTGCCTCACCAAACGGGCGCAGCGCATGCAGCGCCAGGTCGCGTAGTTCCAGGGCGTAGATTTTCGCCGCGTCCAGGCCCAGCAGGGCAGGGTAGGTGGGCTTGTGGTTGGCTTGGTCTTTACCCTGGGTTTTGCCCAGTGTCGCCGTGTCGCTTTCCACGTCGAGAATATCGTCCTGCACCTGGAAGGCCAGGCCAACGGCTTGTGCATAGTCCTGCAGGGCGCGCAGTGACAGGCTATCCGCCTCGCCGCTGGCCAAGGCACCAAGGCGCACGCTGGCTTCAATCAGCGCGCCGGTTTTGTGCCGGTGCATGATTTCCAGCGCGCCTTGGTCGAGCCATTGGCCCACCGAACCGAGGTCGATGGCTTGGCCGCCGACCATGCCGGCAGGGCCCGCCGCTTTGGCCAGGTGGCTAAGCATATCCAGACGCACCTCAGCCGGCAGCGGGTTGCGCTGGCCATCGGCGAGCACTTCAAAGGCCAGGCTCTGCAGGCCGTCGCCAGCGAGAATGGCGCTGGCCTCGTCAAAGGCCTTATGGGTAGTGGGCTGACCGCGACGCAGATCGTCATCGTCCATCGCTGGCAAATCGTCATGCACCAGTGAATAGGCGTGAATCAACTCCACCGCACAGGCCGCCGCATCGGCGCGCTCCGGGCTGCCACCGAGGGCTTCGCAGGCGGCATACACCAGCAGTGGGCGCACGCGCTTGCCACCATTGATCACGCTGTAGCGCATGGCTTGATAAATCAGTGCAAGTTCGGCACGGGGCGCGTGGAACAGTTCGTCGAGCTTGGCGTCAACGCGGGTCTGACAGGTTTTTTGATACGCCGCGATCATGCCGATTCGTCCGCATCGAAAGGGGCTTCCTCCAACTCGCCATCGCGTTCCAGCAGAATTTGCACCTTCTGCTCCGCCTGAGCCAACGCACCCTGGCAGTCGCGAGTCAGGCGAATACCCTGCTCAAAGGCCGTCAGCGAATCCTCCAGCGACAGCTCACCGTTTTCCAAGCGCTCGACCAGGGTCTGCAACTCGGCAAGGGATTGTTCGAAATCGACGGCGACTTTTTTGCGGGCCATGGGCAGGGTTCTCGGCAGGGTCAGGCAGGCTGGAACGGGCGCGAGGCTAGCAGAGCTGGGCGGGGTGGGCAAACTTGCCAGGCCACGCGCGGTTGTTCTTTTGCGTCGTTCCCTTGCAGACTAGCCGCCATGAATATCGACACCCGCATTAAATTCCGCCATCTGGTGTGCTTTCTCGAAGTGGCCCGTCAGGGCACCTTGGCGCGCGCGGCGGATAAGTTGGCTGTCAGCCAGCCGGCCATTTCCAAAACCCTTAAAGAGTTGGAAGAACTGCTGGGCGCCAGCTTGTTCGACCGTAGCAAAGCCGGTGTGGCTCTTACCGAAGCCGGCGTGGCGTTTATGCGTTATGCCGGGCCTTGTGTGCAGGCGTTGCGTGATGGGGTAAACAGCCTGCGCAGCGGTGAACATGCGTCTGGCACAGTGCGCTTGGGGGTGTTGTCAACGGTGGAAAGCTTGCTGATTCCGGAGGTGGTGCGCCGTCTGCACGAGCAGCATCCGGCATTGGTGGCCAGTGTGGTGACCGGGCCCAGTGCGTATTTGTTGTCGCAGTTGCATATAGGCGAATTGGATTTGGTGGTTGGGCGGATGACCGATAGCCCGCAAATTCAGGGCCTGACGTTTGAGCATCTGTATAGCGAGTCGATGACGTTGGTGGTGCGCGCGGGTCATCCTTTGCTGAGCTCTGCGCAGGCGCAGCAACTGTTGCAGGACTACCCGCTGGTGCTGCCGCTGGCTGGCACCACGATTCGTAAATATGCCGACGCGCTGTTTGTGCAATGCGGTATCGCCCAGCCACGCCAGCGCTTGGAAACGCTATCGATCACCCTGAGCCGACGTTATGTGCAATGCAGCGACGCAGTGTGGATTGCACCTCTGGATGCGGTGCAGTTGGACCTGGCAAATGGCGGTTTGGCCGAATTACAGCTGGGCATTAGAGAGCCCGGTGGTTCGGTGGGTATCTGCAGCAATGCGGCGTTGCCGCTGTCGTTGGCGGCGCATTGGAGTGTCGAGGTGTTGCGCGAAGTCGGGCAGGCATACCGGGAAGGCATCTTTCCCTGACCGTAGGATGTGCTGTGCACACCGTGGCGATATCGGGGTAGGCGCTTGGTGCGCACAGCACACCCTACGGGTTATCCATAACCAATGAGTTATGGATGCGCGGCTAATATTCAGTTTTCCCAACGTATCTCTGTCAGCAGACTGCCCGCCAGCTCGCCCTATAAATCCAAGAAAAGGAGAACGACATGTCTGATGCAGACAGCAGTCGCTTCGTCATCCGTGACCGCAATTGGCACCCTAAAGCCCTGACGCCTGATTACAAAACCTCCATTCCCCGTTCGCCGCGCCAAGCGCTGGTGAGCATTCCGCAGTCTGTTTCGGAAACCACCGGCCCGGATTTTTCGCATTTGAAAATGGGTCAGTACGACAACGATTTGCTGCTTAATTTCAACAACGGCGGCTTGCCGGTGGGCGAGCGCATTATTGTGTCCGGCCGCGTGTGCGACCAATACGGCAAGCCCATCCCGCACACGCTGGTGGAGATGTGGCAAGCCAACGCCGGTGGCCGTTATCGGCATAAAAACGACCGTTACCTGGCGCCGCTGGACCCTAATTTTGGTGGCGTCGGCCGGGCCCTCACCGACCGCGATGGCTACTACAGTTTCCGTACCATCAAGCCGGGTCCGTACCCGTGGCGTAACGGCCCGAACGATTGGCGTCCGGCGCATATCCACTTTTCCATCAGCGGCCCGTCGATCTCCACGCGCTTGATCACCCAACTGTATTTCGAAGGTGACCCGCTGATTCCGATGTGCCCCATTGTTAAATCCATCGCCAACCCGGAGGCGGTGCAAAGCCTGATCGCCAAGCTCGATATGGGCGCGGCCAACCCTATGGATTGCCTGGCGTACAAATTCGATATCGTGCTGCGCGGTCAGCGCAAAACACACTTTGAAAACCGCTGAGAGGGGGTGATATATGCCAATTGAATTGCTGAAAGAAACCCCCTCGCAAACCGCCGGCCCCTATGTGCATATTGGCCTGGCCCTGAGCGCTGCCGGTAACCCGGCCCGTGAGCAGGAAATCTGGAATGAGATGGCTAAACCTGGCGCACCGGGCGAGCACATTGTGTTGCTGGGCAATGTCTATGACGGCAACGGCCATTTGGTCCGCGACTCGTTTCTGGAGTTCTGGCAAGCCGACCACGAAGGCCGCTACCACGCCGATTTCAACCTGGAAAAACCGTTCAACAGCTTTGGCCGCACGGCGACTACCTTTGATGCCGGCGAGTGGACGCTGCACACCATCAAGCCCGGTGTGGTGAAAAACGCCGCCGGTGTGCCGATGGCGCCACATATCAACGTGTCGTTGTTTGCCCGGGGCATCAATATTCACCTGCACACACGCCTGTACTTCGATGACCACGCCGAGGCCAATAAAGTCTGCCCGGTGCTGAACCTTATTGAGCAGCCGCAACGGCGCGAAACCCTCGTTGCCAAGCGCTGCGAGGTTGACGGCAAGCCGGCTTACCGCTTCGATATCCGTATTCAGGGTGACGGCGAAACGGTGTTCTTTGATTTCTAAGGTGGCGTTTGACCTCTAAACCAGCCGAGCCCGACACAGGCCTGGTCGAGCCCGTCGACCAGCGCATTCAGCGGCGCTTTAACGATGCGCTGGAGGCCCGTGGTTATCGGGCCGACAGCGCGCAACAGGCAGCTATCGACACCCTCGCCACCTGGCTGGACGCCTGGTTGGCGGGGCGGCGTAGCTGGCTGCGCAAGCCTGTGGCTGGCATTTACCTGTGGGGCGGTGTTGGCCGTGGCAAAAGTTTTGTCATGGACACCTTTTTCGCGGCCGCGCCGGTACAGGCCAAACGGCGGGTGCATTTCCATGCGTTTTTGCAGGAAGTGCAGCAGCGCATGGGCGCCTTTACGGGGCAAAACGAACCACTGCTGCGGGTGGCCCGTGAAGTCGCGCAAGAGGCGCGTTTGCTGTGTTTCGACGAATTCCATGTGCATGACATCGCTGATGCCATGCTGCTTGGGCGCCGGCTGAAAGTGCTGGTGGAGGAGGGCGTCGGTCTGGTCTGCACCTCCAACTATGCGCCGATCAATCTGTGCCCTAACCCGCTGTACCGCGACCGCTTCAAGCCGGCCATTGAGCTGCTGGAAACGCGCTTTAGTGTGCTCAATCTGGACGCTGGCGAGGACTACCGCGAGCGTGCCGGCGCAGGCGAGGCATGGGGTTATTTTGCCTGGCCGCTGTGCCCTGAATTGAAGGTCTGGCTTGAGCAACAGCTCGATCTGAGCGCGGCGGCCGAGCGCGACCTGGTGCTGGAGGTCAACCATCACCCGCTCAAGGTGCTGGCCCGCGAAGGTGATCGCGCCTTGCTGGATTTCGACGAGCTCTGTCGTCGTCCCCATTCCAGCGCCGACTTTCTCTGGCTGTGCCAACGCTTTCGGCGTATCGCCATTTACGGCGTGCCTTGCCTGGATAGCGAAGGCATCGACGTGCAGCAACGCATCCTCAACTTTGTCGACATTGCCTACGACAGCGGCGTGCACCTGCTGCTGGGTTGCGCCGCCGAGCTGGATCAGGTGTGCCGACCCGGCTCACACCTGGACTTTGTCCGTACCCGCAGTCGCCTGCGCCAGCTCACCCCGCAAGCCTTTTCCTGACTACGAGCGCGCATGCTGCAGATCCTCACCATCACCACGCCAATTTTTATCCTGATCGCCATCGGTTTTCTTTCGGTGCGCGGCGGCATGATCGGCCGCGATCAGATCATTGGCATGGGCAAATTTGTTATCAACCTGGCTTTGCCAGCGCTGGTAATCAAAGCCCTGACCGAGCGCCCGCTGGACCAAGTGTTCGACCGTAACTACCTGCTCGCTTACGGCCTGGGTTCGCTGACCATGTTTACCCTGGGCTTTGCCTACTCGCGCCTGCTGCGCCGCGAAACCCTCAGCGCCAGCTCAATCGTCGGCCTCGGTATGTCGGTGTCCAACAGCGGTTTTATCGGTTATCCGATTGTGGTGATGGTGGTCGGCACCCCAGCGGCGGTAGGTTTGGCCCTGGGCATGATGGTGGAAAACCTGCTGATGATTCCCCTGGCGCTAATCTTGGCCGAAGCCGGCGACGCCCAAGGGCAAAGCCCCGGCAAGGTGCTGGTGGGCATAGCCCAGCGCCTGCTGCGTAACCCGATCATTATCTCGATCAGCATCGGCCTGGCTTTGGCGCTATTGGAGGTGCGCCTGCCAGCGGTGCCGTTCAAGGCCGTGGAGATGCTGGCCATGGCCTCGGCCCCGGTGGCGCTGTTTGTGATTGGCGGCAACCTGGTGGGCTTGAAGGCGGCTGGCATGGTTGGCGATGTGCTGCAAATCAGCGTGGCCAAACTGATTCTGCACCCGCTGCTGGTGCTGCTGATGTTTGCCTGGCTGCCGGTGCAAGACCCGGCGCTGCGCATGGCCGGGGTGCTGTTTGCCTGCTCGCCGATGATGAGCATCTACCCGATTCTAGGCCAACGTTTTGGCCTGCAAGGGCGCTGTGCAGCGGCATTGGTGGGGGCGACGGTGCTGTCGTTTCTGACCATTAGCGCCTTTATCTGGGCGCTGCATCACGTGGGCTAAATTGCGATTATCGAACTCTGGTTCGATAATCGGCCATGCCTGCCCTGCTGCTTAACCCTTGCGCCGGAACAATAACAAGATGACTGACGAAGCCCGCATCACCCTGCCGCCCTTGGCGCCGCCGATTATTGCCTCGCCGGCCAAGCGCATCGAAGCCTTTACCGGCGACCCGAATTTTATGACTTCCCTGGCCCGTGGCCTGGCGGTGATTCATGCGTTTCAGGAGCGCAAACGCCACCTGACCATTGCCCAGATCAGCCACCGCACCGAGATCCCCCGCGCCGCTGTGCGCCGCTGCTTGCACACGCTGATGAGCCTGGGCTATGTCACCACCGACGGGCGCACCTACTCGCTGTTGCCTAAAGTGCTGACCCTTGGCCACGCCTACCTGTCGTCCACGCCGCTGGCGGTGACCGCGCAACCGATCCTCGACCGCCTCAGCGAACAACTGCACGAAGCCTGTTCCATGGCGACGTTGGAGGGTGATGAAATTCTTTATATCGCCCGCTCAGCCACGCCGCAGCGCCTGATCTCGGTCGACCTTAGCGTCGGCAGCCGTCTGCCGGCCTATTGCACCTCCATGGGCCGTATCCTGCTCGCGGCCTTGGACGACGCGGCGCTTAACGACTACATCGACCACGCCGAGATGCAGATCAAGACCAGCCGCACCGTGCATACCCCCGACGGCTTGCGTGCCAGCGTCGCCGAAATTCGCCAGCAGGGCTGGGTGATCATCGACCAGGAACTGGAAGTGGGCCTGCGCTCGGTGGCCGTGCCGTTGAAAGACTCGGCCGGGCAGGTGTTGGCGGCGTTGAACGTTGGCACCCATGCCGGCAGGGTGTCGCGCCAGGAACTGGAAACGCGGTTTTTGCCGGTGTTGTTGGAGGCCAGTCGGGAGTTGAGTACGCGGTTGTTTCACTGACCACGATTGCTTCGGCCCTCTCCCCTAGCCCCTCTCGCCTAGCCGGCCGCCCTAGCGGGAGAGGGGAACCGATCACCACTCTTCCGACTGCCGCGCTCTGGCCCCCACGCCCGCTTGTGGGCGCTCGGCTAGGGGAGAGGACGGGGAGAGGTCGAAGCAAACGCAGTGCTCTCTCCAGCCTCCACGTTCCTACGCATGCTTCGCTGCTTTCCGCTACGTACTACCGTTCGATAACCGCCCAGTTAGTCGATTATCGGATTGCTGCCGCCCCCTGCCGCTGCGTACTGTTCTCCGGTCGCCCCGGCGACCCAAAGCTACGACTCCAATAAAAACAAATGAGAGCCAGCCATGGACATCCGTTCGCCGCAGCGTGCCCGCGCTTCGCTGAAACTCGCTGTGCAGCGTCTGCCTAGCCCGTCCCTCATTCCTGTTCCATTCGCCTGCCTTGCCCTGGCGAAGAAAAACTCACAGGAATTTTCCGTATGACCAGCCCCGCTCACGTGCCCACTGGCGGCACACTCGACGTACAAACCTTTATCAACGCCCAGCCACTTTCCCGCTACCAGTGGAGGATCGTGCTGCTGTGTTTTCTGATCGTCTTTCTTGACGGCCGGGACACCGCCGCCATGGGTTTTATCGCCCCGGCGCTAACCGTGGATTGGGGCGTCGACCGCGCCAGCCTTGGCCCGGTGATGAGCGCCGCGCTAATCGGCATGGTGTTTGGCGCCCTCGGCTCCGGCCCGCTGGCTGACCGCTTCGGGCGCAAGGTGGTGCTGGTCGCTGCCGTTGGTTTGTTTGGTTTCTTTAGCCTGCTCTCGGCCTTTAGCACCAGCCTCGACCAACTGTTGGTATTGCGCTTGCTCACCGGCCTGGGCTTGGGCGCGGCCATGCCGAACGCCACCACGCTGCTGTCCGAATACACCCCAGAGCGCCTGAAGTCCTTGCTGGTGACCAGCATGTTCTGCGGCTTTAACTTGGGCATGGCCGGCGGCGGTTTTATCTCGGCGAAAATGATTCCGGCGTTTGGCTGGCATAGCCTGCTGCTGCTTGGCGGCATCTTGCCGTTGCTGTTGGCCGGGGTATTGCTGGTCTGGCTACCGGAGTCGGCACGTTTTCTGGTGGTGCGTAACTGTGGCGCAGAAAAAGTGCGCAAAGTGCTGGCGCCTATCGCGCCGGCCCAGGTGGCAGTCGCGACTGACTTCAGCGTGCCGGAACAAAAAACCGTGCAAAGCCGCAACGTGTTGAAAGTGGTGTTTTCCGGCACCTACAGCGCCGGCACTTTATTGCTGTGGCTGACCTACTTTATGGGCTTGGTGATTGTTTACCTGCTGACCAGTTGGCTGCCAACGCTGATGCGCGACAGCGGCGCGAGCATGGAACAGGCCGCGTTTATCGGCGCGCTCTTCCAGTTCGGCGGCGTGCTGAGTGCGGTGGGCGTGGGCTGGGCGATGGATAAATTCAACCCGCATAAAGTCATCGGCACCTTCTACCTATTGGCCGGCGTGTTTGCTTATTTCGTCGGCCAGAGCCTGGGTAAAGTCACCCTGCTTGCCACCTTGGTGCTGCTCGCTGGTATGTGCATCAATGGCGCGCAATCGGCCATGCCCTCGCTGGCGGCGCGTTTCTACCCAACCCAAGGGCGCGCCACCGGTGTGTCGTGGATGCTGGGTATCGGCCGCTTCGGTGCCATTCTTGGCGCGTGGATTGGCGCCACGCTGCTGGGCTTGGGCTGGAACTTCGAACAGGTTCTCACCGCGCTGGTGGTGCCGGCGATCATCGCCAGCGTGGCGGTGGTGGTGAAGGGCTTGGTCAGTCACGCCGACGCCACCTAAGCAGCGCGCTGTTCACCCCGTAGCCGCTCACCTCAGCGTGGGCGGCGAACATTCCCACGCCGCGCTCTGGCCATTTCGTGGCTGTGCTGGGATTACAGATGGCGGCCGCTCGCAGTTTTCCACGCATTTGTCGCGAGCGTGCCGACAGATAGCCCTGCCGCGTTTACCGATGCTTGCCTGCTCGTAACTTAAGTAGGCAATACCCTCATGAAACCCTTCACGTTTACCCGCACGCCAGTGGCGGCAGCGCTGGCTCGCTGGCGCGCGTTTCCTTCTGTTGTCGTTACCGGTCTTGCCTTGCTGAGTGCTCAGCCGGCGGGGGCGGTGATGATGGATTTGAGTAACTCCATTTCCTTTGATGTGCTCGATCTGCTCGGCAATGGCGATGTATTTGGCTCGAAAACCAGTGGCACGGACGTTGAGTTACTTCGTTGGAATGCAAAAGACGGTGCGGTAAGTCTTGGCGTTATTTCTGGCGACTCTACGATCATTCGCGCCGTAAATCGGGATGGCCGTTTTATTGGTGGAACTACAGTGTTTACGACTGGCACTGGTATAGCCAACCATGCGTTTCGCTGGTCGGCGGCGGGAGGCTTCACCGATTTAGGTACCCTGGGCGGCGATAGAAGCTTCGCCGATGCCATCAGTCGCGATGGCAGTGTTGTGGTGGGTAGCTCGGATCGAGCAGCGGGGGCAGGCCATGCGTTTCGCTGGACTGCGGCCGGCGGAATGCAAGACCTCGGTAGTTTATCGCCAAATAACTACAGTTCGGCCCTTGCAGTGAGCGGTGATGGTGCAGTTGTTGTGGGTTTTAGTCTTGGAGCCGGCCCTGACGGAAAGGAGGAGCATGGGTTTCGTTGGGATAGCACTACAAACTCAATGGTCGACTTGGGAACGTTTTCGGGTGGCCGAGAAAGTACGGCATGGGCAGTCAATGAAGATGGTTCGGTAGTTGTAGGCGATAGTGATGGCGCAACCGGAAACTATGGGTTTCGCTGGACCAAGGCCTCGGGTCTGCAAAGCCTGGGCACGTTGGCTGGCTTTGACAGCAGCAATGCCCGTGATGTGAGTGCCGATGGTTCGGTAGTTGTGGGGGCTGCCGGCCTATCTGCTACACGTAGAGCCTATCGTTGGACCGCTGCCACGGGCATGACCAACCTTGGCGTGTTAACCGGTACGACCAGCAGCTTTGCGTTAAAAGTCAGCGATGATGGACGAGTGGTGCTGGGTAATAGTGGTGACCGAGTTTTTATCTGGACCGCTAACGACAACACTCCCACAGGCACAGGCACAGGCACAGGCACAGGCACAGGCACAGGTACTGGAACAGGCACTGGCCCCGATCTAGGCACAGGAACGGGTGGAGGAACAGGAACAAGTATCCCTGCCACCATTATCCAGCCCGCACAACCGCGGCAATCGGCGGGCGGCGTAATGCAGGATTTGCGCAATCTGCAAGTGTCGGTTATCCGCAGCGCCGATACCGCCGCACAATTGACCAGCAGCCAAACTCGCCGTCTGCGCGATCTTTCTCAACAAGGCTGCATTCCCGGCGCGGCCCAGGCCTATTGCCTGAGCGTGGCGGCTGGTGGCTACACAGGCGAGACGGATAACGACGCCAGCCAACGTATCGGCCGATTGGGCGCTGGCCTGCGCTTAAACGAGCAGTTCTCCCTGGGTGGCAATGTGGCGCTGGCTGAGGTCGATCTTGGCCGCAACGCCGCCAAGCAACGTGATGCCTATGGCGTCAATCTATGGCTGGCTTACCAGCAAGATTCAGCCAACGGCCAGGGCTGGAATGCCAACGCCAGCGTGGCGGTGGGCAGCGGTAAAAACCGCTTTGATCGCGGCACCGATTTGTTGGATGTGCAAAAGGCCGCCACCGATGTACGTATCACTACCACTGCGCAACGTATCGCCCTGGGTTACGGCATTGCCCTCGGCTCGACCCTGCTTACACCGGAAATCGCCTTAAGCCATGTACGTAGCGCCCGCCAGGCATTCCAGGAAAAAGACGTTGCTTTGCCACTGCAGGTGAACGGCGCCAGCAGCGACGAAAACTACGCCACCTTCACCCTGCGCAGCGCCACCCCGCTTAGCCCGAAAGCCAGCCTGTTGCTGAGCGTGGCGGCTGATGCGTTGCTCAATGACGACACGCCAGGGTTTGAAGGGCGCTCGGCTATTCCGGGGTTTGCTCGATTTGACCTGCCAAGCAACCTGGACAAACGCAACGTGGTGCCAGTCGCAACCGCGCAGTACAGCTACGCGCTGAGCCCGCAAGCTACGCTGGCGGCCGGGGTGCAGGCTGCGGCGTCGGTGTATCAAGGCGAACGGCCGGTTTATGGCTTGGGTATGCAATACCGCTATGCGTTTTGATCGTGGGGTGGGTTGCTTCGCCCGCGTTGCGTTCCTACCTGTTCCTGAATCCAGTCGATAAAGCGCAGCTGTTTTTGGCTTAAGACTTCCCTGGGCTGCCATACCAGCCAATAGGGATAAGGGTAGGGCGGGCACAGGGGCGACAACTGCAGTAGCTCGCCACGTTGCAGCAGGCCGGCGACCAGGCTGCGGCGCTCCAGGGCGATACCGTGGCCAAGTACAGCGGCGGCGAGAATGATGTTGGAGTCGTTGGCTGTCAGGCTCGGTGCGGGCAGTTGTTGCGGGTTAACGCCGGCTAGCGCGCACCAGTCGCTCCACGGTGCATCGGTACTGTGCAGCAGTGGACCACGGAGAATGTGCTCGGGTGTGCTGGGCAGATTGCCGGCGGCAAAGTGCGGGGCTGCAACTACCACCAATTCGTCGCTGAATAACTTTTTCTGGGTCAGCTCTGGCCAGTGCCCTTGGCCCATGCGGATGCCGATATCAGCCAAGCCTTGTCGCAGATCTTGCAGTTCCAGGCTGGTATGCAGGTGCACACGGTACTGCGGGTAGCGTTGCTGGAAATCCGCCAGTCGTGGCACCAGCCAGTGCTGGGCAAAGGAGGCGAGGGTGGTGATCACCAGCTCATCGTCATCTGGCCGGCCTTGCACCTGATGGGTGGCACTGCTCAATGCCTGCAACGCGGTGCGTACTTCCAATGCATACAAGCGGCCCGTTTCGGTCAGGCGCAGGCCGCGCGCTTCACGCACAAACAGGGCGATGCCCATGCTGTCTTCGAGACCGCGAACTTGCTGGCTAACGGCGGAATGGGTGATATGCAGCTCGCGCGCGGCGAGGGTCACGCTCCCCAAGCGTGCGGCGGCTTCAAAGCATTTGAGGGTGGTCAGCGGCGGTATGTTTTTCATGTAAGTAAATCTAACGCAGAGCGTTGAATTTTGTCGCTACTCCAGCCTACGTATACGTTTTAGGCTGCTAAGCCTGATTAAGTGCAGTTAACGGAGTGGCCATGAAACTGATCGGAATGCTCGATTCACCCTACGTTCGCCGCGTGGCGATTTGCTTGAAAGTGCTGGGGCTGGAGGTGCCGCACCAGTCGTTGTCGGTGTTTAGCACCTTTGCTGAATTTCGCCGGATCAATCCGGTGGTCAAGGCGCCAACGCTGGTGCTGGACGATGGCCAGGTGCTGATGGATTCCAGCCTGATTTTGCAGTTTTTCGATCCCCACTCCAGGCTGTGGCCGGCCGAGCCTGCCGCGCGTGCTCGGGCTTTTCGGCTAACCGGGTTGGCGTTGGCGGCCTGCGAGAAGGCTGTGCAAGTGGTGTACGAGCACAATCTGCGGCCTGCGGAAAAACTTTATCAGCCGTGGCTGGAGCGGGTGCATGGTCAGCTGTTTGCTGCCTGGGCGGAGCTGGAAAAAGAGCTGCTTGCTGAGCCATTGAACGCGCAAGAAGGTGCACTAGGCCAGGCGCAGGTGAGCATCGCGGTAGCCTGGTCGTTTGCCCGCCTGATGCTGCCGGACTTGGTGCTCGCCGCTGACTACCCGACCCTCGCCGCGTTCGCCGAAACCCTTGAGCGCTTGCCGGTGTTTGTGCAAACGCCTGCGGTCTAAGCCGCAAAGGGCTGGCAGCGAGAGCGGCTGACGGGCTGCTGCGGATAGCCTTACAGACCGATTAGTCCTACGTTGCGGATGCTTACGTCTCATTTTTGCGTAGGCATTTTCCATGAAAGCTCCCCGCCTTTTTCGCGCGTCCTTGCGCTTGGTGTTGCCCTCCTTTTCCGCTCTGCTGCTGGCGCAATGGGCTGCACTGCCGGCCCAGGCCGCGATGTTCGACCTGGGCCTGCTGCCAAACGGCATTCTCAGCCACGCCAGCGCTGTGAGCGGCGACGGCAAAGTGGTAGTGGGCCTGGGGGCTGATGCTATGAATGCCCATTGGTTGTTCCGGTGGACGGAGGACAAGGGCATGGTGAGTTTCGCCAACTTTTCCGGCCTGGGTTCAGCCAATGCAGTCAGTGGTGATGGCAGCGTGGTGGTCGGCATGTTGCGGCCAGGTGGCGTGCAGCGCGCGTTTCGTTGGGATGCCGGCGGCGGTTTTGTCTATCTCGGCACCCTGGGTGGGGTTAGTAGTTCGGCCTGGGATATCAGCCGCGATGGGCAGGTGATAGTGGGCGAGTCGACCAACGCCACTGCAGTGCGCCGGGCGTTTCGCTGGACTGCTGCTTCGGGCATGCAGGACTTGGGCGGTTTGACCGCCACCGGCGCAAGCATTGCCTATGGCGTGAGCGGCGATGGCGCCGTCGTCGTGGGCACGGCCGCCAGTAGTAATGGTGTGCGCGCCGTGCGTTGGCAAGGTGGCTCGGTGCTTGATCTGGGCGTTCTCTCGGGTAGCTCGACCAGTGGTGCATTTGGCGTAAATGGCGATGGCAGTGTAGTGGTGGGCACCAGCGGCTCTTACGCGTTTCGCTGGACGGCGGCCGGTGGCATGGCCGACCTGGGCTCGCTTGGAGGGATGAGTGCGGCCAACGCTGTGAGCGCCGACGGCGCGGTGGTGGTGGGTTATTCAACATTGGCCGATGGCACTGACCGCGCGTTTCGCTGGACCGCCGGCACCGGCATGACCAGCCTGGGTTTGCTCAACGGCGGCACCTACAGCGAGGCCAGCGCTATCAGTGACGACGGCAGCGTGATTGTCGGCAGGGCGGATAACGGCGCCGGGGAGCGGGCGGTGATCTGGAAGGACTTGGTGCTGCAAGACCTGGAAAACCTGCAGCACTCGGTGCTGCACAGTGCCGATAGCAGTGCGCAACTGATGCTCAGCCAAGACCGCTTTAGCCACGCTATTTCCGAGTTGCAGTGCATGCCCGGTGCCGAGCAGCGCTATTGCATGACAGTCGGCAGTGCAATGGCATTTGCTGACGATGGTGAACCCGCTCGGCAAGCCCAAGGCTTGATAGGCGCCGGTATCCGTCTTGATCCCCACATTTCTATCGGCGGCACGCTGGCCCTGGGCGATGGGGATGGCGCGGACCACGAAGACAGCCAGCATCATCAGTACGGTCTTGGCGCCTGGGTGGCCTACCAGCAGAACGCGGAAACCGGCATGGGTTGGGGCGCTATTGCCAGCTTGGCGGCAAGTACCGGTGACAGCGAATTTCAGCGTGGCGAGCACCTGGCAAACGTGCAGCCGACTGCCACGCGTGTGACCACTACCGCCAACGAACAACGCTTGGCACTGAGTTATGGCATTGCCTTGGGGCAATCGTTGCTGACTCCTGAGCTGGCGCTTTATCACGTGCGCAGCCAGCGCGGGGCATTTGAAGAGCGCAACGTTGCCCTGCCATTGCGGGTGACAGGCGCCCGCAGTGATGACACCTACGCAAGCGCTACGTTACGCAGCGCCACACCACTATCGGAGCGGGCCAGCTTGCACCTGAGCCTGGGGGTAGATGCCTTGCTGAGTGAGCAGCGCCCGGACTTTAAAGGTGCTTCCAATATTCCTGGGTTGCAGCACTTTGCCGTCTCCAGTGGCTTGCAAAGGCGCCAGCTGGTTCCTGCGGCCACCGTGGGCTATCGCTATGCCCTGAGTAAGCAGGCCAGCGTGGCGGGCCAGGTACAAATGGCCGCTTCCAGCTTCACTGGACAGACTGCCGGCTATGGCCTGGGCGTAGAGTTCCGCTACGCGTTTTAACCCGCTGTTATGACTTTCAGCGTGTCGGGCTATTCATCGTACTTGCTGCTGTGCTTTACTTGTATATACAAGCTGGTGCAGCATGCTGTCTCTGCTTACCTCTCTATTACCCGCACGCGCCTGGGAGCCTGTTATGAGCACATCCAATCGTTACCGTGACACCGTCATTCGTGCCGCCCGCGGTACGCAATTGACCGCCAAGAGCTGGCTGACCGAAGCGCCGCTGCGGATGTTGATGAATAACCTCGACCCGGAAGTGGCGGAAAACCCCAACGAGTTGGTGGTGTATGGCGGCATTGGCCGTGCCGCGCGCAACTGGGACTGCTACGACGCCATCGTCAAAGCCCTGACCGCGCTGGAAGACGATGAAACCCTGCTGGTGCAGTCGGGCAAACCGGTCGGCGTATTCAAAACCCACAGCAACGCCCCGCGCGTATTGATCGCGAACTCCAACCTGGTGCCGCATTGGGCCACGTGGGAGCACTTCAACGAATTGGATGCCAAGGGGCTGGCCATGTACGGGCAAATGACCGCCGGTAGCTGGATCTACATTGGCAGCCAGGGCATCGTGCAGGGCACCTACGAAACCTTAGTGGAGGCCGGCCGCCAGCATTACAACGGCAACCTCAAAGGCAAGTGGGTACTCACCGCCGGCCTTGGCGGCATGGGCGGTGCGCAACCGCTGGCGGCGGGCATGGCCGGGGCCTGTTCGCTGAATATTGAATGCCAGCAAAGCCGCATCGATTTCCGCTTAAAAACCCGCTACGTCGACGAACAAGCCACAGACCTGGACGACGCCCTGGCGCGCATCGCCAAATACACTGGCGAAGGCAAAGCCATCTCCATCGCCCTGTGTGGCAATGCCGCCGACATTCTTCCGGAACTGGTGCGCCGAGGTGTGCGCCCGGATATGGTCACCGACCAAACCAGCGCCCACGACCCGCTCAACGGCTACCTGCCCAGCGGCTGGACCTGGGACGACTACCGCGCCAAAGCACAAACAGAGCCGGCCGAAGTAGTGAAAGCCGCCAAGCAATCCATGGCCGTGCATGTACAAGCCATGTTGGCGTTCCAGCAAATGGGCGTACCGACCTTCGACTACGGCAACAACATCCGCCAGATGGCCAAAGACGAGGGCGTGGCCAATGCCTTCGATTTCCCAGGGTTTGTTCCGGCCTATATCCGCCCATTGTTTTGCCGTGGCGTAGGTCCGTTCCGCTGGGCGGTGTTGTCGGGTGATGCTGAAGATATCTACAAGACTGACGCCAAGGTTAAAGAGCTGATCCCCGACGACGCCCACCTGCACCGCTGGCTGGATATGGCCCGCGAGCGCATCGCCTTCCAAGGGCTGCCGGCGCGGATTTGCTGGGTCGGTCTGGGCCAGCGCGCCAAGCTCGGTTTGGCGTTTAACGAAATGGTGCGCAGCGGCGAATTGTCGGCGCCTATCGTGATTGGTCGCGACCATCTGGACTCCGGCTCGGTGGCCAGCCCGAATCGTGAAACCGAAGCCATGCGCGATGGGTCCGATGCTGTGTCTGACTGGCCATTGCTCAATGCGTTGCTGAACACGGCCAGTGGTGCCACCTGGGTTTCGTTGCACCATGGTGGTGGCGTGGGTATGGGTTTTTCCCAGCACTCGGGCATGGTGATTGTGTGCGATGGTACCGATGAAGCGGCGGCGCGGATTGCCCGCGTGTTGCACAACGACCCGGCGACCGGCGTGATGCGCCATGCCGATGCGGGATATCAGATTGCTATTGATTGTGCGCAAGAGCAGGGTCTGAATTTGCCCATGGTAAATACCAAATAAACGCAACGGCTCTGCACCCCTCGCCCGTTTACGAGAAAGGGGCCGGGCAAACAAACTCAACGGCTTTGCACCCCTCTCCCGTTTACGAGAGAGGGGCCGGGCAAACAAACTCAATGGCTTTGCACCCCTCTCCCGTTTACGGGAGAGGGGCCGGGGGTGAGGGCCAGCCGTTACGCAAATCTGTTTCTGCCATCACAGCGCTCCCTATCCCTAACCCTCTCCCGCAGGCGGTCGAGAGGACTAAACCGCGTTATTCACCAGGAGGCCGGACATGCAGCATCTATGGTTCAACTGCCACGCGGCTACCCTGGCTGGCGGCAGCTACTCAACCATCGAAAACGCCGCCATCGTCACCAGCAGCGGTCTGATCAAATGGATTGGCCACTACGCCGACTTACCGGCCGACGACTACGTTCAGCGTCACGACCTCAACGGCGCCTGGGTAACCCCAGGCCTGATCGACTGCCATACCCACGCCGTGTTCGGCGGCAACCGCAGCGGTGAATTCGAGCAACGCTTGCAAGGTGTGAGTTACGCCGACATCGCCGCCGCCGGTGGCGGTATCGCCAGCACCGTGCGCGCCACCCGCGCCGCTAGCGAAGATGAACTACTGGCCAGCGCCAGCCAACGTGTTCGCGCCCTGCTGCGCGATGGCGTGACTACCCTCGAAATAAAATCCGGCTACGGTCTCGACTTGGCCAACGAACGCAAAATGCTCCGGGTTATCCGCCGCCTCGGCGAAAGCCTGCCCGTCACCGTGCGCAGTACTTGCCTGGCCGCCCACGCCTTGCCGCCGGAATATGCAGGGCGCAGCGATGCCTATATCGAACATATCTGCAGCGAGATGCTGCCGGCCCTGGCTCGGGAAGGTTTAGTGGACGCCGTGGATGCGTTCTGCGAGCACCTGGCGTTTTCCCCGGCGCAAGTGGAGCGGGTGTTTATCGCGGCACAGCAATTGGGTTTGCCGGTGAAATTGCATGCCGAGCAACTGTCGTCGCTGGCCGGTTCCAGCTTGGCCGCGCGCTATCAGGCGTTGTCGGCGGATCATCTGGAATTTATGACCCTGGCCGACGCGCAAGCGATGGCGGCCGCCGGCACGGTTGCTGTATTGCTTCCCGGCGCGTTTTATTTTCTGCGCGAAACCCAATTGCCACCGATCCAGATGCTGCGTGAGCAGGGAGTGAGTATGGCGATTGCCAGCGACCTGAACCCCGGCACTTCGCCGGCGCTGTCGCTGCGCTTGATGCTGAATATGGCCTGTACCCTGTTCCGCGTGACCCCGGAAGAGGCGCTGGCGGGTGTCACCTTTAACGCCGCCAAAGCCCTTGGCCTGGGCGCCAGCCATGGCAGCCTGGAAGTGGGCAAGGTGGCCGACTTTGTTGCCTGGCAGATCGCCCAGCCGGCCGAGCTGGCTTATTGGCTGGGCGGTGAACTGAACAAGCGCGTTATCCGCCATGGTCGGGAGCTGATTCATGTCTGAGGTAATCGAAACGCCCTTTATCTTTGCCCAAGGTCGCGTGCCGCTGTTAATCAGCATGCCCCATGCCGGCTTGCAACTGACCCCGGCGGTGCAGGCCGGCTTGGTGCCCCAGGCGCAATCGTTGCCGGACACCGATTGGCATATCCCCCAGCTCTACGCCTTTGCCGCCGAGCTGGGCGCCAGCACCTTGGCCGCCAACTACTCGCGCTATGTGGTCGACCTTAACCGCCCAGCCGATGACCGCCCGCTGTATGCCACCGCCACCACCGGCCTGTACCCCAGCACCCTGTTTGACGGCGAGCCGCTGTTTATCGAAGGCGGGCAACCCTCGGCTTTTGAACGTGAGCGTTACTTGCAGGAGATCTGGACGCCTTACCACCGCGCCCTGGCCGACGAGCTGGCCCGGTTAAAAGCCGAATTCGGCTACGCGTTGCTGTTCGACGCCCATTCCATTTGCTCCCACGTGCCGATGCTGTTCGACGGCAAACTGCCCGACTTCAACCTCGGCACCCACGACGGCGCCGGCTGCGACCCGGCGTTGGCACAGCAGCTAGTGCAGGTGTGTGTTGGCGCGCGGCAATACAGCCATGTGCTGAATGGGCGCTTTAAGGGTGGCCATATCACCCGCCATTACGGTCAGCCCGCCAGCAACGTGCACGCCGTGCAGCTGGAGCTGAGCCAGTGCATTTATATGGATGAACAGGCGCCGTTTACCTACCGTCCGGAGTTAGCGGCGCAGGCGCAAGTGGTGTTGCGCGGGTTGTTGCAAACCTACTTGGCCTGGGCGCAGGCCCACTACGCTTGATGGGCTTTCTGCGCAGTCCGGGTTAACGCATGAAGGTTTTTGTAGGGTGTGCTGCGCGCACCATTGCGCGGATCGTGAGAGCGGCTGGTGCGCACAGCACACCCTACAGGGCAGTCACGCCCAGGTATTTTGGTTACTTCCAATCTATCCGCGCCAACTTCCATTCGCCGTCTTCCAGCCACCACTCCAGCTTCACGCTATAGGCATTGGCGTTGTCGGGTATCAGCCCTTGGGCGCCAGTGACGGCTACCTGAGCCTCTGTATAACCCTTGCTGGAGACGCTGGGGTCGATGCGGCTGGTTTTGCTCACAGCAAGCACGCGCACATTCTGGTAGCGCAAAAACAGCCCGAGCATGGTGCGCTTGGCCCATTCGCGGTCGAACTGCTGCTGGGCGCGAAACTCCGGGTGGAGCTGCTCCAGTACGTCGCCGCTGCGTTTGCCTTCGAGGTTTTCCTGCAGTTGCTGTACGGCAGCTTCCAGCGCCGCTTGCGGGTCACTGCGCGAGCAACCGGTGATCAACGTCAAGGCCAAGGCGACTATCCACAGGCGCGTGAGGGGAAATATCCGGTCTGACATGCTCAACTCCGTTTTTCATGGTTATGATGCCCGGCAGAGCTCAGGCGCGTTGCCCGCAAATGTACCCCGACCCATGGGGGTTGCGTATGGCACCGCCGTCACTAACAAGGGAGTGCAGCATGCAGACTTTGTATCCGGAGATTAAGCCTTACGCGCGCCACGAATTGGCCGTGCAGGCGCCGCATGTGCTCTATGTCGATGAGAGCGGCACGCCGGATGGCCTTCCCGTGGTGTTTATCCATGGCGGCCCGGGCGCCGGGTGCGATGGCGCCAGCCGCCGTTATTTCGACCCCAACCAATACCGCATCATCACCTTCGACCAGCGCGGTTGCGGGCGCTCCACCCCCCACGCCAGCCTGGAAAACAACACCACCTGGGATTTGGTCGCCGACCTTGAGCTAATCCGCCAACACCTGGGTATCGACAAATGGGTGCTGTTCGGCGGCTCCTGGGGGTCCACGCTGTCGCTGGCCTATGCGCAAACCCACCCTGAACGCGTACATGCGCTGATTTTGCGTGGGATCTTTCTGTGCCGTCCGCAGGAGATCAAGTGGTTTTATCAGGAAGGCGCCAGCCGTCTGTTCCCCGACTACTGGCAAGACTACGTGGCGCCCATTCCGCCGGAAGAACGCCACGACCTGTTGCCGGCCTTTCATAAACGCCTGAGCGGTAGCGACCAGATTGCCCAGATGCATGCGGCCAAGGCCTGGTCCACCTGGGAAGGCCGTACCGCGACCCTGCGGCCCAACCCGCAAGTGGTTGAGCGCTTTTCTGAGCCGCAGCGCGCACTGTCGATTGCGCGGATCGAATGCCACTACTTTATGAATGACGCCTTTCTCGAGCCCAACCAACTGATCCGTGACATGCACAAGATCGCCCACCTGCCGGGCATCATCGTGCACGGCCGTTACGACGTGATCTGCCCGTTGGATAACGCCTGGGAATTGCACCAGGCCTGGCCCAATAGCGAGCTGCAGATTATTCGTGATGCCGGCCACGCGGCTGCTGAACCGGGCATTACCGATGCCCTGGTGCGTGCTGCTGACCAGATTGCCCGTCGCCTTCTCAACCTGGCGCCCGAAGAGGCATGAAGGGGCTGATTCAACGCGTAACCCAGGCGAGTGTGGATGTGGCTGGGGAAACTGTCGGCGCTATTGATCAGGGCCTGCTGGTGCTGGTTGGCGTTGAGCCGCAAGACACGCCGGCGAGTGCCGAAAAGCTGCTGCACAAACTGCTTAACTACCGGGTGTTCAGCGACAGCAACGGCAAGATGAACCTGTCGTTAACTGACGTCGGCGGTGGGCTGTTGTTGGTCTCGCAGTTCACCCTCGCCGCCGATACCAACAGCGGCCTGCGCCCGAGCTTCTCTACTGCTGCGCCGCCGGCGCAAGGGGCCGAGCTGTTCGACTACCTGGTGAACCAGGCCAATAGCAAGCACCCGGTGGTGGCCACCGGGCGCTTTGGTGCGGATATGCAGGTGACGCTGGTCAACGACGGGCCAGTGACTTTTCTTCTCGACGTCTGAATACCC
>NZ_JBBNAH010000209.1:0-8417 GCF_037994325.1 Pseudomonas sp. | reverse complement strand
AGCGATCTCAACAAAAACAATAAAGGAATCGCCCATGTCCACGCTTTCAACCAACCCCGCTGTCAATGCCACCCTTGAGCAATGGCACGACATGATCGCCAGCAAAAGCCTGAAAGCCTTGCCCGAGCTGCTCGACCCTAAAGCAGTGTTCCGCTCGCCGATGGCCTACAAGCCCTATGAAGGCGCGCAGATGGTCAATGTGATTTTGAACACGGTAATTCAGGTGTTTGAAAACTTTGCCTATCACCGCCAACTGGTCAGCGCCGACGGCCAAAGCGCGGTGCTGGAGTTCAGCGCTACGGTGGGCGATCGTCAGCTCAAGGGCATCGACATGGTGCAGTTCAATGCCGAGGGCAAAATCGTCGATTTTGAAGTGATGATTCGCCCCATGAGCGGCCTGCAAGCCCTGGGCGATGAGATGGGCAAACGTCTGGCGCCGTTTTTGGCGAAAGTTCCTCGCTAAGCCAGAAAACTGAGCGGTTGTACCAAGCCCGTCACAGTTTTAGGTCCGCGCCCCGCAAGTGGGCGCTTGCCGCGGGTGACTGCCAACCCAGTCACATTGCCGTTGGTCCTTTTTACCCTAGACTTGAGCCAAATGTAGGAATACGCCTACTTTCTCGCCCTGCGCGCAGGAAAAGTTGAGCGTTATTCGCGGGCAAAAATGCTCGCTGTGATTGGCTTAGGGGTCCGTTGATGAGCATGCAGATCAAGCCACAAATGGTTGAAGCCGTGATGTTCTTTGGTGAACGCGGCATCTGCAAGGAAATGCTGTTTCCCGAGTTCGAGGCCTTGCTCGACGGCGTGGTCAATATGCCGGAATTTCGTGATCAGCAAATGCGCGTGGCCTACGTGCTGATCAACCCGCGTCTGCTGGTGCGCGCGGCGGTGTTCTTTTATCTGGATTTCGACGAGCGCGGCTCGCCCGATAGCGGCTGGAATATTCCCCTGCGGCATCTGGCCGAACGCTCTGGCCGTGGCCCCGATCTGGGTGCCGGCCCCATCCGCTTGGCCTGCCGGAGCCAATGCCCGGTGTCGTGGCACCAAATGCACCTGTGGGATCCAAGCCTGGTGCCTGGTCAGAATGATCTGGTGTTGCTGCGTGATACCGCTAAACGTAACCAGCTCGGCCTGTTGGTCGAAGACGACGCCAACCAGAGCGTCGCCCCGGAACGTCTGCAAATGGCCCCGGAAGACCAATGGCATGCGCCCGATCCAGGCAAAGAAGCGGCGGAGCAGATCGCCGAAAAAATCGAACAAGAGCACCGGGTAAAAACCGCGCAACTGATCATGCAGCAGCGCCTGCGCATCAGCAGCCAGACCCAGCAATACGAAGAAGAGTTGGCCAAGCTGAAAATGGCCAACGCCGAAGAAACGCAAAAAATGCTGGCGCAGATTCAGGCGCTGCACCAGGCCTTGCGCCAGCAAGAAGAATTGAACGTCAGCCTCAAAGGCCAGCTCGCCGCGCAAGCCGACACCTTTCAGAAAAACCGCGAGGAAATGACCGAACAGCTGCGCGCTATCGAGCGCCACGGTCGTACCGAGAACGACATTCTGCGCGCGCAGTTCGACAGCGAGTTGCAGGCGCGCATTGCCTCGGCGGTGGTGGAGTACAAAGAGCAGATCGCTATTCGTGATGTTGAGCTGGCCTACCGCAACGAACTGGATACCCAGTTGGAAGAGGAAGTCGAGCGCCTGAAAAAGGAGCGTGACGCTTTCGCCAGCCAAGGCGGTGAGCAGATTCTCGAGCGTCTGTCGAAAATGGGCGTGGTGTTTGTCGTCTATCACCCGGGCGCCGGCCACTTGACCATTCCCCTGCAAGATATTGCCCGCTACCAAGACAACCCCATGGCCTTTGCTGCGGCCAAGTGTTTTGTCGCCGAGCCGCAATACCGGCAATGGCTGGCCCATTACGAAAGACCGAGCTGCGACGCCAGCCTGCCCAACGGTGACCGTTGCGCCATTCCGCTGGACCGCATCGACACGCCCAGCCGCTTTGTCATCGGCGATTCCAACTGCTGCGCGCGGCATAAAACCGGTGCGCGCTTGCGGACCGTCAGCTAGCCCTTGTCCGTCACGCTGCCGTTATGGACACCCCAGGCGCCGTTACAGCGCCTGGCTTTGCCGTGGGCGGCAGAGGCGGGTGTGGAGCTGGCGGTACTGCGTCTGGACCTGCTGGATCCGCTGATCAGCGGCAACAAATGGTTCAAGCTGCGCCATCACCTTGAGGCCGCTCAGGCCGCCCGTGCAGCGGGCGTGATCAGCCTTGGCGGCGCCCACTCCAATCACCTGCACGCCCTTGCCGCTGCCGGCCAACGCTTTGGTTTTGCCAGCGTTGGCCTGCTGCGCGGTGAGGCGCAACACACGCCGACTATTGCTGATCTGCACGCCTGGGGCATGCAGTTGCATTGGCTGGGTTATGGCGGCTATCGCCAGCGGCATCAGCCTGACTTTTGGCAACCGTGGCTGGCCCAATATCCGGACTTTTATCCTGTGCCTGAGGGCGGCGGCGGCCTGCCAGGGGCGCTCGGTTGTGCCGATATTCGCGAGATGGCCCAGGCGCAGTTGGCCAGCATTGGCTGGAGCGATTTCGATGCGTGGTGGCTCGCCGTTGGCACTGGCACCACGCTGGCCGGCCTGGTGCTGGCCGAAGCGGGGCGCCGTTTGGTGTATGGCGCCAGCGCTGTACCCGCAGGGCATGGGGTGGAAGAAAACCTGCGGCATATCTTTGAGCAGGCCGGGCAAACCGATCAGGGGTATCGGTTAGTGCAGGCGAGCGGTGGAGGTTTTGCTAAGGTCGATACAGCGCTTACGGCGTTTATCAGCCAGGCTGAGCGGGACGGCGAGTTGCCGCTGGAAGCGATTTATACCGGTAAGGCATTAATGGCGTTGCGCCTATACCTGGCGGCCGGTAACGTTGCTCGCGGCACGCGTCTGCTGTTCGTCCATACGGGCGGCTTGCAGGGGCGCCGGGCCACTCATATGAACAATGCGCTTACGCCTGGCGCAGCGCCGTTGGAGTCTGACCCTTTCCATGAGTGACCCCCTTAACCTTGAGCAACTGCGCAGCCTGACGCCGCTCAATGTGTTGTCCGAGCAGCAATGGCGCGAACTGCGTAGCCAGCTGGTGCCGCAGCCGATGCTGGCCGGGCAGCTCCTGTTTCGCTCCGGCGATCAGGCACGGGTTACCTATTACTTGCTCGCTGGCGAGCTGCTGCTGACCAACGCCGACGGCCAGCAACAACGCCTGCAAGCCGGTAGCGAAGCCAGCTGCCACCCTGTATCGCCCAGCCTGCCGCGCTTGCAGGAAGCGCGCGCCCTGACCGATATCAGCCTGCTGATTCTCGACAGCGCCACCTTGACCCGCCTGCTGACCTGGCGCCTGGCCTATCAGGATCTGTTGCTGGAACTGGGCCAACGCGGCGGCGATATCGAATGGTTGGAGCGGCTGTTGGCCAACCCGCTATTTGCCAAGGTGCCGCCGTCCAACGTGCGCGCCATGCTAGATCGCTTGCAACGTCTGGAACTGCAAGCCGGCAGCACCGTACTTCGCGAAGGCGAAACCGGCGACTGCTGCTTTTTTCTCAACAGCGGTCGTGCCGAAGTGATCCGCTGCGCCGGTAGCGAACGGCAAGTGTTGGCCGAACTGGAGGAGGGCGCCTGCTTTGGCGAGGAAGCGCTACTGGCCGACCAGCCGCGTAACGCCACCGTGACCATGCTGGAAGACGGCGTCGTGCTGCGCCTGGACCGCCACGACTTCTTCAACCTGCTTAAGGCACCGGTGATTGACGAGGTTTCTTTTGGCGAAGCGGCACGCTTGCTGTCTGGCGGCGCGCAATGGCTGGATGTGCGCTTGCAAGAAGAATACGAACGCGCCCACGCCCTGCAATCACTGAACATGCCGCTGCAACTGCTGCGCCTCAAAGCCCGCCTGTTAGATAAAACCCGCACCTACCTGTGCTACTGCGACAGCGGCAACCGCAGCAACAGCGCCGTGTTTTTGCTCTCGCAACTGGGCTACAACGCCTATGCATTGCGGGATGGCCTGAACGCGTTGCCAGCGGTGTTGCGTGACGGCTTATTGTGCGAAAGCGGCTCCGGGTATTTGGCCCGTTCCGGTGGGCGGGTGGAGCGCAGTCGGTAGTTTTTGTACGACTCGAAATTCTGGATTCCCGCCTGCGCGGGAATGACGAAAATAACCCCAATCACCGTCATCCCCGCGTAGGCGACGGTCCGACGATTCGGGATCCAGGCGCGACGAATGCGCTGCTGGCGAGGGCTTGCTCGCCCTTGTAGCCGCTCCACTGCGGCCACTCATCCGCCACCAAAAACAACCGTTCAACTTCCTGCCAAGCCCCTTCACTGTCCTGTTCAAACCGCGCCAATAGTTGCGCTTGGGCTGGCTGTTCCAGCTCGCTTAGCCATTGATTGAACTGGCTTATCGACCACAGCTGTTCGCCACTCACCCGCGCCGGCGCCAGCCAGGTTTGCCGGGGGATGGGCTGCCAGTGGCCGCCGTTTTTCTGCTCGGCAACAAACGCCGGCCAGTCTTTGCGGTGCAACCAGCGCCCGCGTAAATGGTCGGTTAACGCGCCGCGAGGCGGCTGGCTATGCCCCGGCCAGGGGTAGAACAAGTAGCCGGCCAGCCATAGTTGCGGCTGTACCTGTTGGATGCCCCGTTCAGCCAGCGCAGCTTGCGCTTCCGGTCGCGCGGACAGGGGTAGTTGGTGATTAAGCAGATGGTCGAGTTTGCGCGCTAAGCGATCCTGTCTTCCAGGCCCCAGCCACTGTTCGGCGTCACCACCATCACCGGCCTGCGGGCCGAGGTAGAGTTTGATCGCCAGTTCTTGGTGGTGAATGCCGAGGTCGTCTTGCAGCAGCAAATCCAGTTCGCCGAGGGTATGCCCGCCGTTACGAATCGCCAGGTTGGCCGCGAGTAGTTCGACCCCTGGGGCGGCTTTCAAGGCGAATTGCCAGAGGCGTTCGTAGTACAAACCCAGGCGCCGGATGCTGTGTTGCGCCAGCCAGGCGCTGAGTGTGCTGGGGTCGCGGTCCAGTTGCTGGAGCCAGTCGGCCAGCTGTTGTGGGGCCGCTACCCAGCTGCTGGCGCTCAGCGGATGGCGTTGTGCGCAGTAGGCCGGGTCGAGCAACGGCGGCGACAGCAGCACCCAGGCCAGGTCGCGCACGGCAGGCGTGTGCAGGTGTTGGGGCAGGGAGCTGAGGGTAGGAAATAGCGTCATGTTGCGAGCATAGCGTTTAGCTCGGGCAATGTGCGCCTTGGTTTGCTGAGTGCCTTTCGCCCATAATTGCCCACGCCTGTCTGGCTCTCTGCGCAAGTAGGGCGCTTTTCTCTTTTTTTGCCAGCGTCTCCCAGGAGCCTCATGGAGCAATTTCGCAATATCGGCATCATCGGCCGCTTAGGCAGTTCACAGGTTCTGGATACCATCCGGCGCCTGAAAAAACTGCTGATCGAGCGCCAGTTGCACGTGATCCTCGAGGACACCATCGCCGACGTATTGCCCGGCCACGGCCTGCAAACCTCGTCGCGCAAAAGCCTGGGTGAAGCCTGTGACCTGGTGATTGTGGTTGGCGGCGACGGCAGCATGCTCGGTGCCGCCCGCGCCCTGGCGCAGTTCAATGTGCCGGTGCTGGGCATTAACCGCGGTAGCTTGGGCTTTCTCACCGACATCCGCCCGGATGAGCTGGAAAGCAAAGTCGCCGAAGTGCTCGACGGCCAATTCCTGGTGGAAAACCGGTTTCTGCTGCAAGCCGAAGTGCGCCGTCACGGCGAGATGATCGGCCAGGGCGATGCGCTGAACGATGTGGTGCTGCACCCCGGCAAGTCGACGCGCATGATCGAGTTCGAGCTGCATATCGATGGCCAGTTCGTCTGCAGCCAAAAGGCCGACGGCCTGATTATCGCCACGCCCACCGGTTCCACCGCGTATGCGCTGTCCGCCGGCGGGCCGATTATGCACCCCAAGCTGGATGCCATTGTGGTGGTGCCGATGTACCCGCACACCTTGTCCAGCCGGCCGATTGTGGTGGATGGCAACAGTGAGTTGAAAATCGTCGCCGCTAAGGACATGACGATTTATCCGCAAGTGTCGTGCGACGGGCAGAACCATTTCACCTGCGCCCCCGGTGACAGCCTGATCGTCAGCAAAAAGCCGCAAAAGCTGCGCCTGATTCACCCGCTCGATCACAACTACTACGAGGTCTGCCGCACCAAGCTGGGGTGGGGCAGTCGGCTGGGGAGTGGCCACGACTGATGGAACTCGATCCGGCGCGCGGTTATGACTTGATTGGCGATGTGCACGGCTGCGCACATACCCTCGCGCGCCTGCTTGATGGCCTCGGTTACCAGCGCCATGGCGGCGTGTGGCGGCATCCACGGCGCATGGCGATTTTTCTGGGCGATATCGTTGACCGTGGCCCGCGCATTCGTGAGGCGCTGCATATCGTCCACGACATGGTCGAAGCCCGCCAGGCGCTGTGCATTATGGGTAACCATGAGTTCGACGCCCTCGGCTGGAGCACCCCAGCGCCGCCTGGCAGTGGTCGCCAATTTGTCCGTGAACATACGCCGCGCAATGCCCGGCTGATCACCCAAAGCTTGGAACAGTTCGACGCTTACCCGCAGGAGTGGCGTGAGTTCCAGCGTTGGTTCTACGAGCTGCCGTTGTTTATCGACGCCGGACATTTCCGCGTGGTGCACGCCTGCTGGGATGGCGGCTTAATTGACTCCCTGCGCGCGCTGCACCCGGATGGGCGTATTGATGAAGCGTTTCTCCAGGCCGCCGCCGTCACCGGCAGTTTTGCCAGCCGGGTGTTTGGCCGGCTGCTGCGCGGCACTGATATGCGCTTGCCCGATGGCCTGACGCTAACCAGCGATGACGGTTATACCCGTGCCTTCTTTCGCACCAAGTTCTGGGAAGAAGACCCGCAAACCTATGGCGATATCGTCTTTCAACCCGATGCGTTGCCTGAGAGCGTGGCGCGCACGCCGCTGACGCCGCGGGAGAAAACCGAACTGCTGCGCTACGGGCCGAAAGAGCCGCCGCTGTTTGTCGGCCACTACTGGCGCAAAGGCCGACCCGCGCCCATTCGCCCGAACCTGGCGTGCCTGGACTACAGCGCCGTGCTCTACGGCAAGCTGGTGGCCTATCGCATGGACCAGGAAACCCGTATCGACCCAAATAAATTTGCCTGGGTAGACGTTGAACGCCCGGAGTTTCCCCTTGAGTAGTACCGAGATGAGCCCTGTTGAAGTGTTACGTTTGCCGGTGAGTGTCGACTTGTCGGCGTTTATTCAACTGCTGCAGCGTCTGCAGGTTCCGCACAGAGTGAGCGAAGAATCCGGCGAGCAGGTGCTATGGGTGCCGGGGGAGCAGTTGGCGGCGGATATTCGTGGCTTGTACCAACAGTATCCCGAGGGCGATCCGGAGCAGCGTTTAGAACTGCCGGCGCCGCAACAAACGCGCACCGGCGGCTTTGTTCAACAACTGCGCCACAGCCCGCTGACAGCGCTGGTATTGCTGCTGACCTTGTTAGTTGCCGGCATCACGTTGTTGGGCGATAACTTCGACACCATCCGTTGGCTCAGTTGGATGGACTTCCACGTACAGGGTGACTACGCCACCTTTGTGCCGTGGTCCGAGACCCTGGCCGCAGGTCAATACTGGCGGCTAATCACCCCGATCTTTATCCACTTCGGGATCCTCCACCTGGCCATGAACAGCATGTGGTACTGGGAGCTGGGCCGGCGCATTGAGTCCTACCAGGGCAAGTGGATGCTGCTGGGGCTGACCTTGCTGGTGGGCTTGGTATCCAACGCCGTGCAGTTCTGGTGGGCCGGGCCGTCGATTTTTGGCGGGCTGTCGGGCGTGCTCTATGGCTTGCTCGGGCATTGCTGGATCTACCAACTGCTGGCGCCCAATCGCGCCTATCACCTGCCCAAGGGTGTGGTGGTGATGATGTTGATTTGGCTGGTCATCTGTATGAGCGGCATCACCGAGGTGGCGGGCATTGGCGCGATTGCCAATGGCGCCCATGTTGGCGGGCTGTTGGTGGGTTGCCTCACCGGTCTGTTGGGCGGTGCGCTGGCGCGCCGTCGTCGTTAAACTGCGACTTTGTTTGTGGAGGCGTCTATGTCGTCCTTTGTTGAAATGATCGAAAACATCACCCCGGAAATCTACGAAAGCCTGAAATTGGCCGTAGAAATCGGCAAATGGTCGGACGGGCGCAAGCTCACCCAAGAGCAGAAAGAACTCAGCTTGCAGGCGGTAATCGCCTGGGAAGTGCAGAACCTGCCGGAAGACCAGCGCACCGGCTATATGGAGTTGCAAGAGTGCAGCTCGAAGTCCAAAACCGTGCCCAATATCTTGTTTAAGTCGGACGCCATCCATTGAGTGAATTGG
>NZ_JBBNAH010000208.1:0-8708 GCF_037994325.1 Pseudomonas sp. | reverse complement strand
GGTGCGAAGATCATTCAGCAAACACTATTCACCCGCAAAACGCTGAATCCCCGCCTGCGCGGGGACGACGGTGAAACAGCTACTGTTTGTTCAAGTCCCAATCAAACCGGTAGCGGGTATCGCCCTTAAAGCTCTTTAACTGCTGCGCCAACGCCGGTTCGGCGTACTTGAGTAGATGCTGCTGCACGCCCTCCTCGCCGCCAAAGTCCTTGGCGTACCAGTCGTAGAGGCGCGACAGCACTAATTTGTTGTCCTCAAACGCCACGCCACGGGAGCTATTGATATAGGCGCGGGCGCCATCGTTTAGCTGTTGCTCGGTGTTTTTCGCGCTGAGGGTAAAGCTCGGTAGGTTCGGGCAACCGAGGCTGGCGCAATTGAGCAGATAAAACAGCCGAGGATCGGGCCAAAACGGTCGCAGAATTCGGTGCTGAATGTCGTTGAGGCTGAGTTTCTCGCCAGCTACTTTGGTGACCTTTTTGTCCCACGGCCCGAACTGGTACCAGGCGCCGAGGCTGGTGATGGAGTCCACCGGGTACTTTTTCAGCACCAGTTGGGTCACCAGGGCGTTGTAGAGATTGACCCAGTAGGCGAACTGTTCAGCCCGGGTGAACTGCCGCGGGTCGAGGTCGCTGAGCTGCTCGATATACACATCCAGCAAGCGCCGGTGCACGGAGTCGACATGGGCGTAGTCGAAGCGGGCGATACCGTCTTTGGGGCTGGTTTTCAGGTAGCGGGTCAGCAGTTCCTGCCAGGCACTGTGGTCGATATGGGCTGCGCGGCTTTCGTCGCTGGCGTTCCAGATATCCCAGGGGTCAGCGGATGGCGCGGCAGAAGCGAAACCAGCAAATAGCAGAGAGGCAATAACAAACAGGGTGCGCAACCGGCGCATAAAGTCGTTCTCCGTAACGGCTTCACGGGCCGTTGTCTGCTGCGTGGGACAGGCCTGAACGATGCGAGTTCCGCCGCACAAGGGCGTGGCAGTGCTGTGCTAGGCTGCGGCCATGACTGAAAACCCCACCTCCTCTGCGCCCGTTGAACTGGATAACAGCCTGGATCTAGCGGACCAGGTGCTGCACTTGCTGCGTGAAGCGCCAGACGGTTGCAGCGAATACCTGCTGATTCAGCAATTGAAAAAATGCCACTCAACGCACATTCCCAACCTTGATCTGACCGACAAGCTGGTGCTGTTTCGCACGCACTTCTTGCTCTTCAACGCCCTGTACTTGCTGCGCGACCGTCTTTGGCAGGCGCAAACCGCGCATTTACAGATCAGCCCGCTGAGCATTCAACTGCTGCCCTACACCGCCGGCCATGCCGAACTGAGCGAAGCCGATCCGTTGCGCGCGTATTACCTCGACTTAAGCCATTTGCACGGCACCAGCGAGCGTGATGTGGAGAAACTTCTCACCAGCTTCTGGAAGCGCATGCAGGGCGGTGACGAAAAGCGTGCGGCGCTGGAGTTGTTTGAATTGGATGGCAGCAGCGCGACGCTCAATCTCGCCATTATCAAACAGCGTTACCGCCAGCTCGTCAGCCAGCACCATCCGGATCGCGGCGGTAGCACTTCGCGGCTGCAGTCGATCAATTTGGCGATGGAAATTCTTGCTCGCTATTACCGCTGACCTTTAGAGACCCATTTGCTCTAAAACCACGCCCCACGCGGCCTCCAGCCCCTGCCTATACTGCGACATACGGTCGCATTGGTTCGGCCCTGCACCCTGTAGCGCTACTCATGCGTGCCGGGCGCTACGCTGGGGGGCGACCGTTATAACAAGAGGAGGTGTCTCGTATGATCCATCACGTTTGGGGGCTTTTCGCGCATCCTGACAGAGAGTGGCAAGAGATCCGCGGCGAAGAAGAAAGCATCAGCCACATGTATTTGACCCATGTACTGATCCTCGCGGCGATTCCCGCAGTGTCTGCCTATATCGGCACAACTCAGGTCGGCTGGACGGTGGGCAATGGCTCGCCGGTAATGCTGACCGAAGCCAGTGCGCTGTGGATGACCGCCATGACCTACCTGGCGATGCTAGGCGGTGTGGCGGTTATGGGCGCGTTTATCAACTGGATGGCCCGCACTTACGACGCCAGCCCGGATATGGGCCGCTGTGTCGTGTTTGCTGCCTATACCGCAACGCCGTTGTTTATCGGCGGTTTAGCGGCCCTTTATCCCAACCTGTGGTTCGCCATGTTCGTGGGAACGGCGGCGATCTGTTACACGGTTTACCTGCTCTATGTCGGCATACCGACCTTTATGAACATTCACCAGGACGAAGGCTTTCTGTTCTCCAGCTCGGTGCTGGCGGTAGGCCTGGTGGTGCTGGTGGCGATGATCGCCATGTCGGTTATTTTCTGGGAAATGGGCGTAGGCCCGATCTATCGGAGCTGAGGCCTGGCCTGCACAAAACGAAACCGCCGTTTGGCGGTTTCGTTGTTTTAGGCAAACGGCCGGCGGCGTGCTTGGGCATAATCGCGCCTGTTATCCGGAGGAACTCGATGCCCGAACTGCTGAATGCTCGTGTCGAGGCTTGTTACCTGCAAGCCGAAGCGTTTTTCAGACGCCGCTTTAACCGCCCCATCGTCAGCCTCAAATTACGAGGCCAGAAAGCCGGGGTGGCCCACCTCGATGAAAACCTGCTGCGCTTTAACCCCAAGCTCTACGCCGAAAACCGCGACCACTTCCTTAAACAAACCGTGGCCCACGAAGTGGCGCATATGATCGCCCGGGAAATGTTCGGCCCGCACATTCAGCCCCATGGTGAGGAATGGCAACTGATCATGCAGGGCGTTTACGAACTGCCGGCAGACCGCTGCCACACCTACGAAATTCAGCGCCGCAGCGTCACCCGTTATGTCTACAGCTGCGCCTGCCCCGACCGCGACTTCCCCTTCTCCGCCCAACGCCACACGCTGGTACGCAAAGGCCGCCGCTACTACTGCCGCAGCTGCAAAGCGACCTTGGTGTTTAGCGGGCAGCAGCGCGAAGAATAAACACCCCGTAGGGTGTACTGCGCACCAGACCGTTTCAACGTTTGCGCTCGGTGCGCACAGCACACCTTACGGCTTAGCTAAAAACCGGTCTAAAGAAGCTGCGCTCGTAACTGAGAACACATTGGGTGTCCTTGGCATATTGAAACGCCGCCAGGCACTCGGGGTCTTGCATCGAGTCGTGGCGGTACTGTTCGTAGGCCGCCAGGCTTGGAAAGGTGAACAGCGCCAGGGCGATATTGTTGGCGCCTTCGGAGGGCAGGAAGTAGCCGTGGTGTTGGCCGCCAAAGCGTTCCACCAGGGGAATCCACAGCGTGCCGTAGTGCTCGAATTCCTTGAGTTTATTGGGGTCGAGCACGTAGCGCAGGTAGCAGGTGACCACTCGTTATGTCCCTTTGCGATTATTTGCCGACGTTGAAATCCTTGCCCCATAGGCGTACAGATTTCGGCCCTTCAACCGGCCCTTGGAAAATAAATTTCTGCCGCACACCGGTTTTCGGCGGCACAGTCACTTCTTCAGGGTTGGCAACGTCGGGCGCCAGGCCGCTGGAATAGTCGTCTTGGTCGATGGCCAGCAATGCACCGTTAGCCCACAGATTGATCAGACGCACCGGTTTGTCCGTGAGGTTTTTAAAGCCGAACAAGGCGCTGAGGTTGCCCTCGACCGCCTCGATTTTCAGCAGCTTGACCTCGACCTTGCCATCCAACTGGTCGAACTGGGAGATGATCAGCGCCCCATCGGCGCCTTGCGCCGATTCACGGCCTTCGGTCACGCCTTCGGAGGCGCCACCAAGCAGATTTTTACCAGCGGAGATGGCCGATGACACCGCGGCCTTGGCCGACTCTTTCAGCGTGCTGGTTTCGCCCGCCGGCTCTTCGCCGTAGGCAACGCCTGCGCTGAGTAACAGCGCCAGTGCCATGCTTATCCCTGAATGCTTGCCCATGCGTGTTGCTCCTTGAACTGCGCGTGGTGAGGTGGGCTTTTTAGCACAAGGGGCCGTGGAAAGCAGCCGCGCCTAACGCCTAGGCGATCACCTTTCCAGCACGCAGCTGGGCAATCTGTTCAGCGCTATAGCCCAACTCCGTCAGCACTTCAGCGGTGTGTGCGCCCACTGGCGCGCCAATATGCCGAGGCGCAGGCAATGCGCTGGAGAATTTGATCGGGCACGCGATTTGCCGCTGCGCAGGTTTGCCGTCGCGTGGCACCTCGACCACCAGTTCGCGGGCCTGCAACTGCGGATGCTGCACCGCTTCGGCCAAGCTGAGCATGGGCTCAACGCACACATCCAGCGCAGCAAAAATCTCGTTCCATTCGGCGGAGTCGCGTTTTTCGAACTCCAACTGAATCTGCTGCTTTAGCACACGTTGCTGCTCAGGTTTGGGCGACAACCCGTGGGCGGCCAACTCGGGCCGGCCAATCGCCGCACAAAACGGCTGCATAAACTGCGGCTCCAGGCTGCCGACGGAAAACCAGCGGCCATCGCGGCTGCGGTAGTAGTCGTAAAAGCTGCCGCCATTAAGCGCCTGGCTTTCCATTTTCGGCTCTTCGCCACAGGCCAGGTAACCGGCGCCGGCCATGGCGTGCAGGCTAAAGACACAGTCGGTCATGCTGATATCGACGTGCTGCCCTACCCCAGTCTGCTGGCGTTGAATTACCGCGGCCAATAAGCCGACCACGCCGTGCAGCGAGCCGCCGGCAATATCGGCTGCTTGAATGCCCAGCGGCAGCGGGCCCGTGTCCAGGCGCCCGGTTTGGTCGGCGATGCCAGACAACGCCAGGTAGTTGATGTCATGCCCGGCGCGATCTTTGTACGGCCCGGTCTGGCCATAGCCGGTAATGGATACATAAATAAGCCGAGGATTGATCGCCTTTAACGCCTCATAACCGACACCCAGCTTGTCCATCACCCCGGGGCGGAACTGCTCGAGCACGATGTCGTACTCCTGCACCAACTGCTTGACCACCTCCACCGCTGCCGCCTGTTTCAAATCCAGGGCGATGCCGCGTTTATTGCGGTTCAGGTAGGCATGGCTGGCCGCCACGCCTTGATCGTGGGGCGGTAATAGACGGACCAAATCCACACGGCTGGGCGACTCCACGCGCAACACATCTGCGCCCATATCAGCCATAAGCAGCGAGGCAAAGGGCCCCGGCAGCAGGGTGGAGAAATCCAGAATTTTCAGCGAAGACAGCGGACCGCTCATGGCTTTTCCTTTTTATTGTTGGGTAGTCCGGCACTAGAGTTTGAAAACCTGACGGGCATTGCCGTAGAGGAATTTAGCGAGCACCTCATCGCTCAGCGCCAACTCTTTTACCTGGCTCGTACACTTGTGCAACGACAGCTGCGGAAAGTTGCTGCCAAACAGCACCTTGTCCTGACCATAGCTGCTTATAAAGTGCAAAAGCTGCGGCGGGTAGTAGCGCGGTAGGTAGGCGGAGGTGTCGATATAAATGTTGTCGTGCTTCCAGGCCAGGCCAATCATTTCATCGGTCCAGGGGTGGCCGATATGCCCGGCGACAATGCGCAGCTCGGGGAAGTCCAGCGCCACTTCATCCAGATACGGGACCGGCCGCCCGGTTTCCGAGGGCATCAATGGCCCGGTATGACCCACCTGGGTGCAGAACGGAATATCCAGTTCAATGCACTTCACATACAGCGGGTAGTACAGGCGGTGGTTAGGCGGCAACTTCCACAGCCATGGCACGATGCGCAGGGCCTTAAAACCCAATTCGGTCACCGCCCGCTCCAGCTCGCGAACGGCTGCCAACGGTTTGCTCAAATCTACCGTGGCCACGCCCACAAACCGCTCTGGAAAGGCCCGGGTAAATTCGGCCACCTCATCGTTGGTGCATAACCAACGCTCCGGCCGACACCAGGCGGCGAGCATCAGCTTATCGACGCCGCCCTGATCCATCAGCGCCACCGTTTGCTCCGGGTTCAGATGCTGCTTAAGCAAATGCGCCGAGCCGGATTTCTCGAACAGCCGCGCCACTTCCGGCAGCTCCTGATGGGTACGGCCGGTGGCGACCTGCGCCCAGGCATCGATGGCATTCATGGCCTTGCCCTCCTTGCGATCAGAGCTTCATGCCGCGGCTGATAATCTCTTTCATGATCTCCGAGGTGCCGGCAAAAATGCGCTGGATACGCGCATTCGCGTACATCTTGCAGATCGGGTATTCCCACATATAGCCCCAACCGCCATGCAGTTGCACGCCTTCGTCGACCACCTTGCCGAGCAGTTCAGTGGTAAACAGTTTGGCCTCGGCGGCGACTTCAGGGGTGAGCTTTTTCTGGTTGTGGTCCATGACGCAGCGGTCGACAAACACCTGCGCCACGTCGACCTGGGTGCGCATTTCCGCGAGCTTGAAACGGGTGTTTTGAAAGTGCGAGATCGGCCGGTCGAAGGCTTTGCGCTCTTTTACGTAGTCAATGGTGACCTGCAACGCCGCCTCGGCACCACCAACTGCGCCGCAGGCGTTGGTCAGGCGCTCTTGGGCCAGCATATTCATCAAATAAAAGAAGCCACCTTTGGCGTCGCCCAGCAGATTTTCCTTCGGCACTTTGACGTTGTTGAAGAACAGTTCAGCGGTGTCTTGGCTCTTCATGCCGAGCTTTTTCAGGTTGCGCCCACGCTCAAAACCTTGCATGCCGCGCTCGACCAAGAACAGGCCCATGGCGTGTTTGTTGGCCAGGTCAGTTTTTGCCGCGACTATTACCAGGTCCGCCAGCAGGCCGTTGGAGATAAACACCTTGGAGCCGTTGAGCTCGTAGTGGTCGCCCTTGTCCACGGCAGTGGTACGCATGCCGGCCAGGTCGGAACCGGCGCTGGGTTCAGTCATGGCCACGGCCAGAATGCATTCACCGCGAATAATCGCCGGCAGAAAACGCGCTTTCTGCTCGGCATTGCCATAGTCGGCGATATACGGGCCACACAGCGCCGAGTGCAGCGGCAACATAAAGCCGGCCTCGTTAATGTTGGCCAGCTCCTCGCACATAATCTGCTCGTAGCGGAAATCCTTCAGGCCGCTGCCGCCGTATTCTTCGTCGGCCCAGGGCAGCAAGAAGCCCATTTCGCCGGCCTTTAACCACACCTCGCGGCTGACCACACCGGCCTCCTCCCAGGCGTCCTGATGGGGCACCACTTCTTTTTGCAGGAAGGCGCGAAAGGCGTCGCGAAAAAGAGTGTGCTCGGTTTCGAAATGGATGCGTTGCATGCGGTGGGTTCCCTGTCGATTTATTGTCACGCAGGGTAGGCGCCGCTCGCCGCAGGGCTCAATGACGCATGTGCTCAGGGAGGGTTGACGTATTCGGTCAAGCCCTACCACGCGTAGGGTGTGCTGTGCGCACCGAGGGGTAAACGCGGAAATCGCCCGGTGCGCGCAGCACACCCTACGAGATCAACAGCGCTTAGCGTCGGGTTATTAAGCCTTGGCGCGCCACGCGAACCAGGTCATGCACGCATGCTTCAAGGTTGTCAGCACTCGGCGCCTGCACCACGGCTAAGTCAAAACTATCGCGCGCAAAGCGTTGCAGCGATTCGTCATTGGCCACGAACTGAATCAAAAACGTACGGGGTGCGCCCCAGCGTTTCGGCCAGCCTTCGAGGTAGCGTACGAGGGTCGGTTGATGGTTGCCGCCCAGAAGGATTTTTGGATTGCGCAGGGCCAGACCGCTGGTGATAGGTGCCAAACGCAGCAGGGGGCGCAGGTTCAAAGGGGCAATAGCAGGCAGTGGCGCAGGGGCCGGGGAAACTGGGGTATTTAAAGCAGTGGGGGCATTCATGTACGGCTCTCTCGCCTCAGAAGCTGTGCAGGCAGCGGTGAGAGGCAACACCGAACCAGCGCTTTAGCGGTATTTAGAAGCGGGTGGTCCCGTCTTCAGTAGCGCCCCGCAAGTAGCTGTTTAAATCGGCGCTGGCGGCAATCCTAGGGAAGCAGCCTCTAGGCGTCAAGCTTGGGCTGCCTGGCCTGAGGCCGCCTGCCAACCCAACCTTAGGTTAGATTCGGCACGATAGGCTGGAAAAAACCGGCCCTCTTCCCTCTCGCCCAGCACCCAAGAGGCCCGGCATAAGTGGCCAAAAGCCGCGCCCGCCGTTTCAGCCAGTAACAGGGGAAACACCCAAAATTGTCCGACAAAACACGCAAACATGTCGGAAATATCCGACTTAGAGCCACGCCCGGCGTTTCGCTTGTAGTGGCATGAATCCTGTACTACCGCTTGCGCTGTAGTACGCGCCTTGGACGGGCGTGGGGGCTGCCCTGGATGGCGACGACTGCCTTATTCTTCCCTTACGAGAGCGCACATGAACAACAATAAAACTCTGCTCGCCCTCTGCGTCGTTTCTGGTTTGCTGATTTCCAACCAGGTCGATGCAGCTTCAACCGGTTACACGCAAACCAAATACCCGGTGGTACTGGCCCACGGCATGCTCGGTTTCGACAGCATTCTGGGCATCGACTACTGGTATGGCATTCCCAAAGCCCTGCGCAGCGACGGCGCCAAGGTGTACATCACCGAGGTCAGCCAACTCGACACCTCGGAAAAACGCGGCGAGCAATTGCTGGCGCAAGTGGAAGAAATCGTCGCCATTAGCGGCAAGCCCAAGGTCAACCTGATCGGCCACAGCCATGGCGGCCCGACCATCCGTTATGTAGCGGCTGTGCGTCCCGATCTGGTTGCCTCGGCCACCAGCGTTGGCGGGCCGCATAAGGGCTCAGC
>NZ_JBBNAH010000207.1:0-1502 GCF_037994325.1 Pseudomonas sp. | reverse complement strand
CATCTATTCCGAGACGCAGCTGGTGCATATTCCCAAGAAAAAGAAACAGCCGTAGGGCGAGCGGCTGCGTACAGAGCCCAACTTGCACCGATAAAAATGCCCCACCAGAGCGGGGCATTGGTTTGAGCTAAACGACTTACTTAACCCGGAAGCGATTCACCAACTCAATCAAGCGTTGGTTAGAGCTCATCAAGCCGGCGGTGCTGCGGTCCACACTCACCCCGCTGCCGACTAACTCCTCCACCACCTCACGTACCGCGACCATATTGCGGTTGATCTCCTCGGACACCGCACTCTGCTCCTCAGCGGCCGTGGCGATCTGCGTGCTGAGGTCGTTGATATGCAGCACCGAGCTGGCCATCTCGTCGAGCCCGACGGTAACCCGCGCGGTTTTGTCGGCAGTGGCCTGGCAGCTCACCTTGGTTTTTTCCATGGCCGCCACGGCGCTACTCACGCCTTGTTGCAGGCGCAACAACATGTCGTTGATTTCCGAGGTGCTCTGCTGAGTGCGCCCGGCCAGCGCTCGCACTTCATCGGCCACCACGGCAAAACCACGGCCTTGCTCGCCAGCACGTGCAGCCTCAATGGCGGCGTTCAACGCCAGCAGGTTGGTTTGCCCGGCAATCTCGCCAATCACCCCGAGTACGGCATTGATACGTTGTGCATCGCCTTCCATGGTTTGCACTTTGGCGGTGGCACTTTCCACTTCTTCAACCAGGGCGCGCACGCTGTTGGCCGCATCATCCACCACGGCACGCGTGCTCTGGGCGTTTTGATTGGCCTGCTGGGTAAAGCTCGCGGTTTGCGTGGCACTTTGCGCCACGGTGTCGGCGGTGGAGCTCATTTCGGTGATGGCGGTCACCGCTTGATCGGTTTCCGACGCATGCCGCGTTAAGGCTTGGTTGGTCTGTTGCGACAGCTGCTTGAGCTGGGCAATTTCGCTGGCAATTTGCGTGCTGGTGGCACTGACGTCGACCATCATGTGCTGCAGGTACTGGATAAAGCGGTTCACCGACACCGCCACCTCATCGACCTCGTCATTACCTTTGAGCGCCAGGCGTTTGGTCAAGTCAGCATCGCCGGCCGACAGCGAATCGATGTTGGCTTTAAGCACGCCCAGGCGGCTCATCAGTTGCCCGACGGCGAACAGCATCAGCAGCAACAGGCCGATCACCATGGGAATCTGCAACCAGCTCAGGGTGGTCAGCACGGTGTCGCTTTTGGCCGTCAGTTTGCTGGTGGGCAGCGCGGCGGCAAGCAGCCATGGCGTGCCTTCAATTGGCGAGAGGAAAAAGGTGAAGTCTTCGCCCTTGCTGCTTTCGTAATTACTTTCGTAATCGTTGCCACGGCTGCTGTTTTTCAGCGCGGCTTGCAGGGTCGCGATAAAAGGCGACTGGGCGGCCAAGTCGGAGACATTTTTCAGCACGATATTGCCGCTGATTTCCGGTTGGTTACTGAGGATTTTGCCGTCGGCCTCCACCACCATCACTTCGCCGCCGATG
>NZ_JBBNAH010000206.1:0-5839 GCF_037994325.1 Pseudomonas sp. | reverse complement strand
GCCAAAAGGTGAGTAGTGGCACTTTGATGTAGGCGGTCTACGCTGACCCGATCAATCCAAGGAAAGGAACTGCGGCAAATGACTATTTCACGTTTGATCGTACCGTCTGCACTGCTGTGCTTATTGTGCGCAACCTTGACCGGATGTTCTGCGGTATCCAAAAGTACGGAAACCACCTTCGACCCCGGCACTATGCAAGCCATCGCCCGCAATGAGGCCTATTCGCCGCACTTGTATTCGTTGCCAGCTCCCACCCAGGCCATCAGTGCCGAGCCACCACAGACTTCCGACAAAGAAAACGCGATTATCCGAACCTATTTCGCTACTAATCGGCAGTTCACCGGCAAAAGCCTGCCCTATGAAGCGTTCGGTGCCGAGGACTCGAAAGTTACCTATGGCGTTGCCGACGTCAGCATCCCTCGTGACCATAGACTCGGAGAGTTCGAAGGCCCGTGGTTAGGTATTCGTATGCTCGAAAGCAAGAAAAAACACATCATGTTAATGGGCGTTGAAACGCTGGACCAACAGGCCTTGTTCGAATTGATCACGCAAAAAGTGGCAGAAACAAAGGGCAAGAGCGCGCTGGTATTTGTTCACGGCTATACCGTTTCATTCGAAGATGCCGCCCGGCGCACCGCCCAGTTAAGTTATGACTTGGGCTTTGAAGGCGCCCCGATTTTCTATAGCTGGCCGTCTAACGAGAGCGTGCCTAAGTATGGCGATGACGAGCATGTTATTGAGCGTTCAACGCCAATGTTCAAAGCCTTTCTCGAAGATGTTTTTAAACGCACCGGGGCTGAAAACGTCTATTTGGTCGCTCACAGCATGGGCAACCGGGCGATGGCGTCGGCGATGGCAGCGCTCATTGACGACGCGCAAGTGCATGCGAAGGTCAGACGCCTTATTTTTACCGCGCCAGATGTTGATGCGGCAGAGTTCGAGGGCAAGCTTGCCCCGCCTCTGGTTGCGGCCGGCGTACCTGTCACGGTCTATGCGTCTTCCAAGGACGTGGCGCTGTTAGCGTCCAAACAAGTTCATCACCGTAAGCGGCGGCTAGGGGATACGCGCGGTGATATTTCCATCGTTAAGGGCATTGAGACGATCGATGCGAGCGCGGTAAAAACAGATTTTCTTGGCCACTCGTATTTCGCTGAAAACGGCTCAGTGGTCTCGGATATTTTTTATCTCTTTCGCACCGACTTACGCCCCGGCGAACGTTTCAATATGAAAGGGCTGGAGGTTGCAAAGGGCAGATACTGGGCATTTCAGCCGGGTCTTTGTAAACCTTAGAGCGTGCACGCTGACTAGCGCTCAAGCGACTTAGCCATTTCCGATGTTGGTGCCCAACCCAGGGCCTCATAAACTGGCTTACCAACGTCGGTCGCGTGCAATACGGCAAAGCCAATTCCGCGTTGGGCAAACTCGGCTTCTGCCAGTTTCATCAACGCCGACGCTAAACCCCGCCGCCGGTAACCGGGCTGCACAAATACATTCAGCGCATAACCACGCAGGTCTTGGGTTGGGTGGGAAGGGTGCGGTGGCCATTCAATGCTCATCAGACCGATTGCAGCGGCGGGCTCGGTGCCATCCATCAAGGCAAAACCGTAATAGCGGCCATCGGCCAAACGCGGCTGCAACCAGGCGCGAAAGTGCTCGGTCATTTGCTGTAACTCGGCTGGGGCACGGCCGGCCTCCAGAAACATGCTGTGGCGATGGGTACAGATCAGCTCAAGGTCGTTTGGCACGAGACGCCGAATCTGCACATCAGCCCTTTCAATTTCACCGGGAATATCGTTCATCGCCTGCGCCTGCCTGTGGAAATTGGCTGATGCTAGAGCGCTAGCGGCAGGGCTTAAAGATTCACTTTGCGCACAAATGTGCCATACAGCGGCGGTTTACCAAGCCAGTACGTGGGCGTCTACGTTAGGTTTTTCGCTCAGGCGCTGTTGCTCTTTGGCTACGTTGACCTGCATGGCCATTTTGGAAACATCTACCAGGCTTTGGGTTAGGGCATAGACGCCGCGGGTTTGCATCCACGCCAGAATCTCAGCCAAATGCCAGATAGATGCTGAGCCTTCGTGAATGGGCGCAGGGAACGTGGCAGCGTTAGCCAGCATGAGTTTGCGCATGTTTTGCCGCGACATGCCCATGATTTGCGCCGCATCGGTCAGGCCCACCATGTCGGGCGTGGCTTCAATCAGCGTTGCTGCTGGCAGGGCTTTGCGCACATCGGCCAGCGCGCTGATTACGGCTTCTTCTGCGCAACTGGCGTCGCGGGTAAACGCCAGCGCCAGGCGCCCAGGTTGGCCGATGCCGATCAAGGCGTCATCGCAGCCCGTCTCGCCCAGTCGCCCCACCAATGCGTCCATATCTTGCTCATTGGGAGGGAGTTGGTATTTCAGGGTGAAGATATAGTCCATCGTCGTTACTCCGTAATTGCCGGTGTTGTTCGGGCTCTTACTTGTTCGGTGGTGTGCTCGTTTCTATGCGAGGCGCAGTTGTTCACCACGCGGCGTATTGCATTGGCAAAATTGCCTGGGTTTTTCGGTGTGCTCCAAATACTGGTGATACAGAACTCACCGCATCGACACTCGTCATCGTTGTAAGGGCAATACAGCCGACCCCAACAGTGGCTGCCGCCAACCACCACCCGCCAGCCTTGGGATTCGGCATAGCCGAGCGCTTTTTCTACTTCCTTCTTCGAATGCGGGGAACGGGCCATCCATGAACTCCAGTGTGAAAAAACAATCAGCGGTTGTCAAGTGACAACCTTGCAAGTGACGTCACCTAAGATCGCTACAGGTGTGCAGTTTGCCGGCTGTTTTTCACTGGCTTGCGTTGGTGCGGCTCCATCGCCTGCTGGTGTAGAGCAGGGCAGCAGAGGGCGTTGCGATAGAACCTGGCGGCAACTCCAGCTTTCGTAGCGGGTTAGCGCAGGGCGAGGTGAAAACCCAGGTGCGTTTAGCGTTGAAATGCGGATTTAGCCGACGGCCGCTTACGAAATACGTGCGGAAGTGCTCAGCTCTTCCGCAGCAGGCGGTTCGCACCGTCAGCAATAACGCCGGGCGAATACCCGCTTACGCCCATCGGCAATACTTGCTAGCGCGAACCATCCTGAACTACTGTATGAATAATCAGTATTCGGGTGTCTTTCATGCAACTCATCGCCAAACTGGGCATTCTCGCCGATGCCGCCAAGTACGATGCATCGTGCGCCAGCAGCGGAGCGCCAAAGCGCAGCTCCAAAGGCCGCGATGGGCTTGGCGCCACCAATGGCATGGGCATTTGTCACAGCTACACGCCAGACGGCCGTTGCGTCTCGCTGCTCAAAGTGCTGCTCACCAACTTCTGCCTGTACGACTGTCAATATTGCGTTAACCGACGCTCCAGCAACGTACCCAGAGCGCGCTTTACGCCGGAAGAAGTAGTAACTCTGACCCTCGATTTCTATCGGCGTAATTGCATCAGCGGGCTGTTTTTAAGCTCAGGCATCATTCGCTCGGCCGACTACACCATGGAGCAACTGATTCGCGTGGCACGGCTGCTGCGTGAGGAACATGAGTTCCGTGGCTATATCCATCTCAAGACCATTCCCGACGCCGACCCGCTGTTGATCGAAGAGGCTGGGCGCCTGGCGGATCGCCTCAGCGTAAACATCGAGTTGCCGACTGACGAAGGGCTGCACCTGTTGGCGCCGGAAAAGCAGGCCAGCACCATTCGCCAAGCCATGGGCACCATTCACCGTGGGCAGCAAGCGGTGGCCGGCGAAGCGCGAGCACCGCGCTTTACCCCGGCCGGGCAGAGCACGCAGATGATCGTCGGCGCCGATGCCACGGACGACCACACCATTTTGCGCAACGCCGAATCGCTGTATCAGGGCTACGCGCTCAAGCGCGTGTATTACTCAGCGTTTAGCCCGATTCCCGATAGCCCCAGCAGCGTGCCGCTGGCTGCGCCGCCGTTGTTGCGTGAGCACCGCTTGTACCAGGCCGACTTTCTGATGCGCGGCTACGGCTACAACGCGGGCGAGTTGCTCAGCGGTGCTGGCAATCTGGCCCTGGATATCGACCCCAAACTAGCCTGGGCTCTGGCCAACCGCGAGGTGTTCCCGCTCGACGTTAACCGCGCCGAGCCGGCACTACTGGCACGTATTCCCGGCATTGGCCTGCGCAGCGTGCAACGCTTGGTGGTGCTGCGGCGCGAGCGGCGCATTCGTTACGACGACTTGGTGCAACTGCGTTGCGTGCTGGACAAAGCTCGCCCTTTTATCGTCACCAGCGACTACCGCCCACCGGAAGCCGAGGTGCGCAGCGGCCTGTTGCGAGCGCGGCTGCGCGAACCGCAAGCGCCGCAACAAATGGGGTTATGGGGATGATTGCGCTGGACTGCGACAACGACTTTGCCACCTGGCGCGAGCAAGCTCGCACGCTGCTCAGCCATAGCATCGACCCCGCTGAAGTCGTGTGGGCCCAAGGCCTGATGCACGATTTGCTGGCCGTTCCCAGCCCATTGCCCACTGGCCGCGGCGCCTTCCGCGCCCGCATTCCGGCGGCGTTGCTGGAGCAACTGGCGCAAGCCGGTCGCTACCGCGGCGACCAGCGCTGGAGCCTGCTCTACGAAGTGCTTTGGCGTGTCGCCCATGGTGATCGCACCGCCATGTTGGCCGGCGACCGCCTGGGCAGTGAACTGCAGCGGCGCATCCGCCAGGTCAGCCGCGAGGCCCATCACCTACATGCCTTTGTGCGCTTTGTACCACTGCCGCCACAGTTGGCCGAGCAACTGCAGCTCGACTTGGTAGCGTTCCATGAGCCCGCCCACGACATTTTGCCCAGTGCCAGCGAGCACTTCGCCGAACGCCTGGGCCGCCAACGCTGGCTGATAGCGACTCCCGAAGATGGCATTCGCTACGACGGCCATACGCTGGACTACCGCAAACACTGCCCCGCGCAGTGGCAGCAATGGGCGCAGCATGCTGATGACCCAGGAGCCGAACTCTGGTGCACCTATTACCGTCACATTTTTAACCCGGCGCGTATTAACCCGGATGTGATGACCCAACATATGCCCGGCCGGTTTTGGCGGCATCTGCCGGAAGGTCCGCTGATTCCCCAACTGGTTGGGCTGGCGCGGCAAGGCAAGCAACGCGATGGTCAAGCCGTGGAAGTGAGCCAGCAGGGCGGGAAGAAAATTGCCGGGCGGTCGGCATCGCGCGCGTGATGCTGTAACTGGCCGTATCAGGAGGCTGTATATGAACGAATTCACCGGCGGTTGCCTTTGCGGCAACGTGCGCTTTGTTGCCAGCGGCAAGCCCTATCGCGTGGGCGTTTGTCATTGTCTGGACTGCCGCAAACATCAGGGCGCGCTGTTTGCCGCGTCGGCAATTTTTCCAGAGGACGCGGTAACGATCAGTGGCGAAACCCATAACTACGCTGGACGTTTTTTCTGCCCGCGTTGTGGCTCATCAGTGTTTGGTCGCAGCGGCGATGAAGTGGAGGTCAACCTGGGCAGCCTGGATGCCCCAGACCAATTTGTGCCCACCTATGAGCTGTGGACCTGTCGCCGTGAAGGATGGTTGCCGGCGTTTCCGATCACCCGGCACTACCTGCGCAATCGAGAAAATTCAGATCGTTCTGAAGGGTGAAGCGATCGTTGCCAGCCGTTTGCGCCATGCACAGGCATGGCCGGTGGCGTGTGGCGCCAAACCGTTCTGACCAGGCCAGCCTGGTCAGAACCGGAGTGCTTAGGCGGCTTTGCGTTGTTGCTGAAATTCGCTTTTAAGGGCTGCTTTACGTTCTTCCATCTGCGCCCCCAGCTCTTTGAGCTGCGCGGCAGTCAGCAG
>NZ_JBBNAH010000205.1:0-3412 GCF_037994325.1 Pseudomonas sp. | reverse complement strand
TAGATAGACTCCGTCGCCCCCGCGCAGGCGGGGGCCCAGAATTGCTGCCCAAACCGTCATTCGACCCACGACGTGCTCATCAGGCTTTAGCGAGCGCCGGCAGATCGCCGGAAAGGCCCAGCGCCTGGCGTACGAACAGCGCTTTGCCTTCGGCCAAACCATCGACCAGATTCAGGCCGCTATTACGCAACCAGCGCACCGGCAACGGATCGGCCTGGAACAGGCGCTGAAAGCCTTCCATCGCCGCCATCATCCCCAGGTTATGGGGCATACGACGGCGCTCGAAGCGGCTGAGTACGCGTTCATCGGCAATGTTTTCGCCACGCGAGGTGGCATGCAGCAGCACTTCGGCGAGCACAGCGGCATCGAGAAAACCAAGGTTTACGCCCTGCCCGGCCAGCGGGTGAATGGTGTGCGCAGCGTCGCCAATCAGGGCCAGGCCCGGTTCGATATAGCGTTTGGCATGGCGCTGACGCAGCGGAATGCACAAGCGCGGATCGGCTTCCAACACCTCGCCCAGGCGCCATTCAAAGGCTTTGCCCAGCTCACGGCAAAACTCGCTGTCATCCAGGGCCATCAGCCGTTCGGCTTGCCCTGGGGTAGTCGACCAGACAATCGAGCACCAATCCTGGCTATCGCCCTCACGCGCCAGTGGCAAAAATGCCAGTGGGCCATCGTCGGTAAAGCGCTGCCAGGCGGTGCGTTGGTGCGGCTTGCCACAGCGCACGCTGGTGACAATGGCGTGGTGCAGGTAATCCCACTCGCGGGTGGCGCAACCGGCCAGGCGGCGTACCGCAGAGTTGGCGCCGTCGGCGGCGATGACCAGCGGTGTGCGCACCTCGCGACCATCGGCCAGGGTCAGCAGCCAATCGTCACCGGAGTGGCGCAGCTGCTCCAGGCGAGCGTTGGCAAGCAGGCCAAGATCGGTGCTATGCAATTGCTCGATCAGGGCGTCCTGCACCACGCGGTTCTCAACGATATGGCCGAGCACCTCGGCATGCACGCTGGCGGCAGAGAAATGGATCTGCCCGGTGCCGGAGCCATCCCACACCTGCATCTCGCCATACGGACTGGTGCGCCGCGCTTCGATACCCGACCAGGCGCCGACGCGTTCGAGAATGCGCTGGCTGGCCATGGATAAGGCGCTTACCCGGGGTTCAAAGGACGCAGCTGTGTCGAATGGCTTAACACTCAACGGGCTGCCATCAATCAGCAGAATTTCCAGGCCGCTGTCTTTCAGGGCCAAGGCCAAGGCGCTGCCTACCATGCCAGCGCCAACAATCACCAGATCCGCGCGCATTCTGTCTTCCTTATGCTGCCTGCCGCGCTTGCGGCTTGAGGCGGACGTAGAGGGTTTTGCGCACCTTGGCCACCAGGGTGCCCTCGGCGTCATAGATAGCCACGTTTAGCTCGGGCAGGTATTTGTCGCCATTGGCGGTATGCGCGCGGATATCCGCCAGCAGCGCATCGTCCACCTGGAACTCGGCATACACCGTGCCTTTGCCGGGGCTGATGAAGTCGATATTGGCCGCCTTGTCCCAGACGATGTAGTCGCGGCCAAGCAGGTTCATCAGCATCAACATATAAAACGGGTCGGTCATGCTATAGAGCGAGCCGCCGAACTGGGTGCGTACGTAGTTACGGTTAAACCAGTGCAAGCCCATTTTTACCCGCACATGGCGGAAGTCGTCGGCGATCTGTTTAACCCGGATACCGGCGCCCACGTACGGCGGATAGAGATTCATGGCCAGGCGTAAAAAACGCGCACGACGGGCCAGCTTGGCAGCACTCACTTGCGCACTCATTGTTCGCGGGTACCAATGCCCATGGCCTGACGGGCAAACCAGCGCTTGGCCGGCGGCAGCATATCCAGCCCCAGCAGGCCGAGATTGCGCCCTGTGGCCAGCAGCGGCTCGGCATTGCTGAACAGGCGCGTGACGCGGTCAGAGAAACCGACGGTCAGGCTCTGATCCAGCTGTTGGCGGGCGTAATACTGCTGCAAGGTGGCGAAGTCGCCAGGCACGTCTGGCCCGGCCAGCAGCGTTTGCGCCAAGGCCTGCACATCACGCAGGGCCAGGTTGTAACCCTGCCCGGCAATCGGGTGCAGGCTGTGGGCCGCGTTGCCAAGCACCACCAAATGCGGGCGCACTTGCTCTTGCGCTTCGATCAGCGACAGCGGGTAAACATGCCGCGCGCCGACCTGACGCAACGCACCCAGGCGGTAGCCGAAGACCTGTTGCAGCTCGGCGAGAAAGGCGCGGTCGTCCAGCGCCAGCAGGCGATGGGCGTCATCACCGGGGCGGGTCCAGACTAGCGCGCTGCGGTTGTCCGACAGCGGCAACAAGGCCATCGGGCCTTCGTCGGTAAAGCGCTCGAAAGCCAGGCCGCCATGGGGTTGGCTGATGCTGATATTGGCGATCAAGGCGCTTTGTTTGTACGCCGTGGTTTTCACCGTGATACCCAGCTGTTCACGCAAGCCGGAACGGCCGCCATCGGCCAGCACTGCCAGGTCGCAATCGAGCAGGCTTTCATCGTTAAGGGTCAGGCGATAACCGCCACGGCCGGGGGCCACGTCAATGGCCTGCATCTTTACCACTTCAGCCGGGCAGCGCCAGGTCACCACCTCAGGGTCCAGCGCTTGCCACAGGCAATGGCCCAGCCAAGCGTTCTCGGCAACATAGCCCAGGGCCGGCACGCCCTCTTCTTCAGCACTCAGGCGCGCGGCGGCAAAACGGCCACGGTCGGAGACATGAATATGGGAAATGGCCTCGGCGCGCTCAGCTACCTTGGGCCAAATGCCCAAGCGCTGGTAGATCTGCTGAGTGCCGTAGGACAGCGCGGTGGAGCGGGCGTCATAGCTGGGCTGATAGCTGTCGCCTGGGGCAAAGGGCTCAATCAGCACAATCGACCAGCCGCGCGCCTTGGCCCCGGCTTGCAGAGCCAAGGCCAGGCTGGCGCCGACCAGGCCGCCGCCAATAATGGCGAGTTGGGCTTGGCTCATCAGGCAGCCTGTACGCGGGCTTCGGCCATCAGCGCTTCAATTTCCGCCACGGTTTTCGGTGCATCTTTGGTGATGATTTCGCAGCCGGTTTTGGTCACCACTACGTCGTCTTCAATGCGCACACCAATGCCGCGCCATTTCTTCGCGACGTTTTGGTTATCCACCGCGATATAGATGCCAGGCTCGACGGTCAACGCCATACCGACTTCCAGCACCCGCCATTCGCCGCCGACTTTGTAGTCACCAACGTCATGCACATCCATACCCAACCAGTGGCCGGCACGGTGCATATAAAACGGCTTGTACGCTTCACTGGCGATCAGCTCGTTAACGTCACCTTCGAGCAAACCGAGCTCAACCAAGCCGGCAGTGATCACCTGCACGGTGGCTTCGTGGGCTTCGTTCCAGTGC
>NZ_JBBNAH010000204.1:0-9915 GCF_037994325.1 Pseudomonas sp. | reverse complement strand
CCCCAAGGGCGAGTACTGCATGCCCTACGCGTGGGGCACGGTGGGCATCTTCTACAACAAGAACAAGGTCAGCAAACCAATCGAAACCTGGAGCGACTTCTTCGCCGAAGCCAAGGCTGGCAAAAAGGTGGCGATGCTCGACGACATGCGCGAAGTGTTGGCAGTGGGCCTGATCAGCAATGGCAAATCGGTGAACACCACCAGCGCTGACGACCTCAAGGTTGCCCAAGAGTGGTTGCTGGAGCGCAAGCCGCTGATCTCGGCGTTTAGCTACGAAGTAGTGCCGATGGTGCAGTCCGGCGATGTGGTGGCCGCGCAGTACTACGTCGGCGCGCTGATGTACGTGAAGCAAGACCCGGCCAACCTCACCTATGTGATTCCCAAAGAAGGCGCGACCCTCTATCAGGAAGACATGTGCGTGCTGAAAACCGCGCCGAACAAAGCCAACGCCAAACGCTTTATGGAATTCTTCCTGCGCCCGGAAATTGCCTCGCTCAACACCATTCAGCAAAGCAACGGCACGCCCAACGCCGAAGCGCTAAAACTGCTGCCTGCCGAGCTCAAAGACAATCCCGCCGCCAACCCGCCGGCAGACGTACAGGCCAAGCTGCAGATCTTTAACGACCTGGGCAGCGACCTGAAAAAATACGACCGCGCCTGGACCAAAGTGCGCACCGCTAACTAACCGCGACCATAGGGTGTGCTGCGCGCACCAGGCGATTTACCCGTAATCGCCAGGGTGCGTGGTGCACAGCCTACGGGCCGTCGTATGCGTTTAGAAAGTGTCCCGCCAGTACCGGAGCTTTTATGTCTGATGCCAACACCGCGGTGGTCGAAATCCAGGCTGCCGTGAAGCATTACCGTACCCCTGAAGGTCAGGCGGTGCGGGCGTTGGATGGGGTCGATTTAACCGTCGGCGCCAATGAATTTGTCACCTTGCTGGGTCCCTCGGGCTGCGGCAAAACCACCTTGCTGCGGGCCATCAGTGGCTTTGAGCAACTCGATAGCGGCCGCCTGATTATTCAGGGCCAGGCTATGAACGATGTGCCGGCCTATCAGCGCCCGGTCAATACGGTATTTCAAAGCTATGCGCTGTTCCCGCACCTGAGCGTCGGCGACAACGTGGCCTACGCTTTGGAAGTGCGCGGCGTACCACGCAAGGAACGCGATATTCGCGTCGGCGAAGCGCTGGAAATGGTCGGCATGGGTGGCCTGCAAAAGCGCAAACCGGGCCTGCTTTCTGGTGGCCAGCAACAGCGTGTGGCCTTGGCTCGCGCCATCGTTAATCGCCCGGCGTTATTGCTGCTGGATGAGCCGCTCTCGGCCCTCGACCGCCACCTACGGCAAAGCATGCAACGCGAGCTGAAAAAGCTGCAAAGCGAGCTGGGCATCGCCTTTGTCTTCGTCACCCATGACCAGGAAGAAGCCCTGACCATGTCTGACCGCATCGTGGTGCTCAACGGCGGTCATGTGCAGCAGATCGGGCGCCCGGAAGAAATTTACGACCGCCCCGCCAATGCCTTTGTTGCCGGCTTTATTGGCGAGAGCAATTTGTTCTCGGCACGGGTCAGCACGGTGGATGAACAACACGCGCACTTGCTCAGCGAGGCCGGTGATCTGTTGCGGGTGCGCCGTGGCCAACTGCTGCCTAAGCAGAACGTGCAAGTGCTGCTGCGCCCCGAACATTTCCACCTCGACTGCCCCGGTAGCCCCGAAGGGCATGCCTGGCTGGAAGGCGTGGTGGAGCAGACGGTATTTGTTGGCAAAGACTTTGAAGTGAGCATGCGCACCGCGCAAGGCAGCCAGGTTAAAGCCGTGGTCCGCGATGCCGCGCGCCAGGCCCTGCAACGCTTACATGCCGGTGCAACCCTGCGCCTGTGGTACGCCAGTGACGCCGCCCATGTGCTGGCGGGGGAGGCGTGATGAGCGCGCTGACCCTGCGCGGGCGCAATCGCCTGCGGCTCTTCGGCTTGCTAAGCCCAGTGACGCTGCTGATCGGCGGCTTTTTTATCGCGCCGCTGTTGATCATGGCCGCCTACAGCCTGGCCGAACCCGGCATGTACGGCGGGGTGGAATGGAATTTCTACCCGGACAGCTTTGGCCGTGTATTGGGCTGGGCCGATGGCACTAACGAAGACTTCGATATCGTTTACCTGGAAATCATCCTGCGCTCGTTCCGCATCGCCTTGCTCACCGTGCTGGTGTCGTTGCTGGTGTGCTACCCGGTGGCGTTCTGGGTCAGCCGCTTGAATGAGCGCAAGCGCAATTTCTTTCTGTTTCTGATCACCCTGCCGTTCTTTGCCAGCCTGATCGTGCGCCTGTATGCCTGGGTGCTGATCCTGCGCCCCAGCGGTTTTCTCAATCAGTTCTTGCAGGGCCTGGGCATCAACGCCCAACTGGACCTGATCTACAGCGAAATCGCCGTGCTGATTGGCCTGGTGTATATCTTTATCCCGTTTATGTTTTTGCCCATCTACGCCAGCGTCGAGAAGCTCGACCGGCGCTTGATTGAAGCCTCGCAAGACTTAGGCGCCAGCCGCTGGCAAACCTTTCGCAAAGTGATCTTGCCGCTGACCATGCCCGGTGTGGCCGCCGGTTCGATCATTGTGTTTATCCCAAGCTTGGGCAATTTCATCGTGCCGTCGCTGCTCGGTGGCGCCAAGGTATTGATGATTGGCAGCCTGGTGGAGCAGCAGTTTCTCGCCGCGCGTAACTGGCCGTTTGGCGCCGCGTTGGCGATGTTGCTGATGGCCAGCGTGCTGGTGTTTTTGCTGCTCTACGTGCGCAGCCTGAACCGCGCGCAAGCGCTGGAGGGTCGGCCATGAGTCGTTTGTCGTTGGCCCGTGTGGGGCAAAAATTCCTCACCGGCTACAGCCTGTTGTTCTTCGTGTTTCTCTACCTGCCCATCGGCCTGATCTTCGCCTACTCGTTCAACGGCAACCCGCTGAATATGATGATCTGGACCGAGGCATCGCTGGACTGGTATCGCTCGATCTTTGGCATGGCCAACCACCTGGCCGATAACGTGGCGTATATCGAGTCCACCGATCAACTGCTCGGCTCGCTGCGCACCAGCCTGACCGTGGCGCTGATTACCGCCGTTATCAGCACCGTGATTGGCACACTGACGGCGTTGGCTCTGGCGCGTTTTCGCTTTCGTTTGCAGGGCTTTTATCGGATGTTGCTGTTTATGCCGATGATGATGCCCGACGTGGTGCTGGGCATCTCCTTGCTGATTTTCTTCGTCAATATCGGCATTCCGCTGGGCAAGGTGTCGATCATCATTGGTCACTGCAGCTTCTTGGTCAGCTACGTGTTTATCGTCGTCAGCGCGCGCCTGGCAGGCATGGATACGCGCCTGGAAGAAGCCTCGGCGGATTTGGGCGCCAACCCCTGGGTGACCTTTCGGCGCATTACCTTGCCGATGATTTTGCCCGGCGTGATTGGTGGTGCGCTGTTGGCGTTCATCATTTCCATGGACGATCTGGTGATCACCTACTTTATCTCCGGCGTCGACTCCACCACCTTGCCGGTTTACATCTACGGCATGATCCGCCGCGGCATCAAACCGGAAATCAACGCCATCGCCACCCTGCTGATTCTTGCCTCACTGCTGATTGCGGCGGTGGGCTTGTACCTGCGCAACCGCCAACCCGCTGCACTGAACGCCGAGGACTCCCATGGCCACTAACAAGCCCCGCGCCCGCCAGCTTGGCCTGGCCTTCCCCGGTCGCACCGGCGCCGAAAACGCCATCACCGACGTGCCCGGTGTATTGGTCGGTTACCAGAATGTCGACGGCACCGCTGCCAACGGTAAACGCATTCAAACCGGCGTCACCGCCATTTTGCCGCGCGGCTACGAGCCGCAACCGATGCCCGTCTGGGCCGGATTTTCGGCGTTGAATGGCAATGGCGAAATGACCGGCACCCACTGGATTGAAGACGGCGGCTACTTTGTTGGCCCGCTGTGCCTGACCAACTCCCACAGCGTTGGCATCGTCCACCAGGCGGCCACGCGCTGGACCATCGAGCACTATGCCGAGGAGTGGGAGCACAATCACCTGTGGGCCATGCCGGTGGTGGCGGAAACCTACGACGGCGTGATCAACGACATCAACGGCCTGCACGTCAGCGAAGCCCACGCCCGCGCTGCGCTGGACGGCGCCATGACCGGGGCGATTGCCGAGGGCAATGTCGGCGGCGGCAACGGCATGATCGCCTACGGCTTTAAAGGCGGCACCGGCACTGCTTCGCGGGTAGTCGACTTGGACGGCAAGGCCTACACCCTCGGTGTGCTGGTGCAGGCCAACCATGGCATGCGCGACTGGTTCAAAGTGCTCGGCGTGCCAGTGGGAGAACGCCTGGCGGATGAGCTGCCGGACGGGCTGGACCGTGAACGAGGCTCCATTGTGGTGATCATCGCCACCGATGCGCCGATGTTGCCGCACCAGCTCAAGCGCTTGGCGCGGCGTGCAGGCTTGGGCGTTGGCTTGGCGGGAACGCCGGGGGGGAATAATTCCGGGGATATCTTTCTGGCCTTTAGCGTGGCTAATCCGCGGCCGATGCCGCAGCTAAGCGGGGCGCTACAAAACCTCGACTACCTGAATGACGACGTGTTTGACGCCTTCTACCTGGCGGCGGTGCAAAGCACCGATGAAGCGGTAATCAACGCCATGCTGGCGGCAGAGGATGCGCCGATGCAGAAGCCAGTGGGGGTGTGTAAGGCGTTGGATGGGGGGCGGTTGATGGCGGTTATGGGGTAATCAGCGTTTGCGCCGACCCTCACCCCGGCCCTCTCCCGCAAGCGGGAGAGGGAGAGCAGCGGACGGAGTGGCCTGATCGAACAGCGATCAAGTCCCCTCTCCCGCTTGCGGGAAAGGGTTAGGGTGAGGGCTGCTTTTCTGGAGCCAACTCTTGCTGACAGTAATCGGCAAACAACTGCGCCACCTTGGTCAATTGCGCGCGCTTCAACCAGGCGGCCACCAGCCCCGAGCCGGTCACCTCTTCGGCAATATTCACCGCCACCACCTTTTGCCCGTCATAGGTGCATTCCGAATGCGGGCGGGTGACCAGCACCGAGAAACCAAAACCCTGACCGACCATGCCGCGCACCATCTCAATGGACGGTGAGCTAAAGGCGATATGCGGGGTTAGCCCCAGTTCTTCAAACAGGCTAACGAAGTAGGTTCGGCTCGGCAGTACGTCGAGCAGAATCATGGGCTCCAACGCCAGGTCTCGCAGCGACACCTGCGCCTGTTGGGCAAAGCGGTGGTCGGCTGGCAGCAAGGCATAGGGGCGCTGCGGTGGCATCAGCGGTTGGGTTTCGATGGTGCCGTCGAGGTCGTGGTCGTAGAGGATGGCCAGGTCGAAGCTGCCGGAGGTCAGGCCTTGCACCAGTTCCTGTTGCTCGCCGTCGCGGATGCGGATTTCCACGCCTGGGTACAGCGCGTTAAACCCGGCGATCAGGCGCGGCAGGTAGAGCGGCGCCACGGTTTCAAAGCAGCCGATATCGATTTGCCCGGCAATGATGTCGTTGTCAGCCAGGGCGTTCTGTTCAAACTCCTTGGCCATGCGCAGCAGTTCCTGCGCCTTGCGGTAGAAACGCGCGCCGCTGGGGGTGAGCGATACGCCTTGGGCGTGGTGGCGAATAAACAGCTGCACGCCAAAACTTTCTTCCAGGCCCTTGATGGCGGTGGAGATCGACGGCTGGGCGATATACAGCTTGCGCGAGGCCTCGGCGACGCTGCCGCACTCCACGGTGGTGACGAAATATTTGAGCTGACGCAGGGTATAAGCGGCCACAACAAAGTCTCGGTCTAGGATATTTCGGAGCACACCTTACCGCGTTGCAGCGGCGAGCGTGGTCTGGCGTGCCCACCTTTTTGCGCGGCACAGGGCATATTTTTCTTGGCCAGGTGCTTGCTACAGGTGCCGCTTAGAAGCGGCTAGAGTCTCTAGCAAAACCCATACACAGCAACGGAGGTAGCACATGCGCTTGGCGCTTTGGCAAACACAAGGGCACCCCGGCGATATCGCCGCCAACCTGGCTGACCTGGCCGTGCAAGCGCGCGCCGCTGCGGCAGCGGGGGCTGAGCTGCTGCTGTGTTCGGAGTTGTGGCTGGGAGGCTATAACCTGCGTGCGCAACCGGCGGAGGCGGCCGATGGGCCGTCGGCGCAGCGCATTAGCGAACTGGCCCAGGAACATGGCATCGCCATTTGCTACGGCTACGCCGAAAGCCATGAAAGCGGGGGTAAACCCTATAACGCGGCGCAGGTGATTTCGGCCAATGGCCAGCGCCTGAGCAATTACCGCAAAACCCATCTGTTCGGTGCCTTTGAGCGCACGTTATTTACCCCGGGCGACCGTTTGCAAGCGCCGTTTAAGTGTGGCGATTGGAGCATTGGCCTGCTGATTTGCTTTGACGTGGAACTCCCCGAAAACGTGCGCAAGCTGACCCTGCAAGGGGCCGAACTGCTGCTGATTCCTACCGCGCTCACGCCGGAGTATCGCGCCGTGCCGGACCTGATCGTGCCGGCGCGAGCGGTGGAAAATCAGCTATTTGTTGCCTATTGCAACCACAGCGGCGTTGAAGCTGGGCTGGCGTTTCTCGGCGGCTCCTGTGTGGCGGCGCCGGATGGCAGCAAGCTGGCCAGTGCGGCCAATGGTGAGGCGTTGTTGATCGTTGATCTCGACCACGGTCAGCGTGCGGCGTTGGAAAGCACCTTTCCCTATTTAGCCGGGCGCCGACCTGAGATTTACACCTAGGGTGCGCACCAAAGCGGACACGGCAAAATCGCCTGGTGCGCACAGCACACCCTACGGTTTGGCGGTCGCTGCGGGCTATGCACTCTAAACCGGCATCCAGCACCAGCCTGGTGCATCGCAAAGCAGCTTTTTCATATACCCCGAAGACATTTTTAATAATTTTCCTATGCAGCCCGCTGCGCCACCATCGCTCTCACTAAAGGGTTAACGGTGTGAGGGCTTTGCGGTGTCTCTTAACGAATGGCAACAACGGGCCGCTGCTCAGCGCTTTCCAACGCTGGCGATGATTAATGGGCAACAGGTGCCGGCGGTGTCTGGCGCTACCTTTGCCTCGATCAACCCGGCCACTGGTGCCACGCTGGCGCACGTGGCCGCCTGTGCGGCGGCGGATGTCGATGTGGCCGTTGCGGCGGCGCGTCAGGCCTTTGAGGCCGGGGTTTGGTCGCAGCGTTCACCTGCCGAGCGCAAAGCGGTGCTGTTGCGCTTGGCTGAGCTGATTTTGCACAACCGTGAAGAGCTGGCGCTGCTCGATTCGCTGAACATGGGCAAGCCGGTGATGGATGCCTATAACGTCGATGTGCCGGGCGCCGCCGGGGTGTTCCGTTGGTACGCCGAGGCTCTGGACAAGCTCTACGACCAAGTCGCCCCTAGCGCACAAAACGTGCTCGCCACCATTACCCGCGAAGCCTTGGGTGTGGTCGCCGCCGTGGTGCCGTGGAATTTCCCCCTGGATATGGCCGCCTGGAAACTCGCCCCAGCCCTGGCCGCTGGTAACTCGGTACTGTTGAAGCCGGCTGAGCAATCGCCGTTCTCCGCCCTGCGCCTGGCTGAGCTGGCGCTGGAAGCCGGTATTCCGGCAGGCGTGTTTAACGTGTTGCCGGGCCTGGGCGAACACGCCGGCAAGGCCATGGGGCTGCATCCGGATATCGATTGCCTGGCGTTTACCGGCTCCACGGAAGTGGGCAAATATTTTATGCAGTACTCAGCGCAGTCGAACCTCAAGCAGGTGTGGCTGGAGTGCGGTGGCAAGAGTGCCAACCTGGTGTTTGCCGATTGCGAAGACCTTGATCTGGCCGCGGAAAAAGCTGCCTTTGGCATCTTCTTTAACCAAGGCGAAGTCTGTTCGGCGAACTCGCGCTTGCTGGTTGAGCGCGCCATCCATGATGACTTTGTTAAGCGCTTGGTGGCCAAGGCGCAAGGCTGGCAGCCGGGCGATCCGCTGGACCCGAGCAGCACCGCCGGCGCCATCGTCGAAACCCGCCAGACCGAACGGGTGATGGCGTATATCCACGGCGCCCACGAACAGGGCGCGACCCTGGTCTGTGGCGGCCAGCAGGTGAGCTTCAACGGCTCGAGCAACTTTATTCAGCCGACCATTTTTACCGGCGTGACCCCCGAGATGGCCCTGGCCCAGGAAGAAGTCTTCGGCCCGGTGCTGGCGGTGATCCCGTTTGATAGCGAAGAAGAAGCCGTGCGCTTGGCTAACGCCAGCATCTATGGCCTGGCTGCTTCGCTGTGGACCGACAACCTGCACCGCGCCCACCGCGTGGCCCGGCAATTGCGCGCCGGCACGGTGTCGGTCAATACCGTCGACGCCCTGGACGTCAGCACGCCCTTTGGTGGCGGCAAACAGTCCGGTTTTGGTCGCGACTTGTCGCTGCATTCGTTCGATAAATACACCCAGTTGAAGACCACTTGGTTTCAGCTGCGATAAGAAAAAAGCTGCGGAGATTTTTGCTATGACTGCCCCTGTGCCACCACGCGAAACCAGTGACTACCAGGCGTCTGATGCCGCCCACCACATTCACGCCTTTCTCGACCAGAAGGCGCTGAACGCCGAAGGGCCGCGGGTGATTGTGCGCGGTGAGCGCCTGCACCTGTGGGACAACGACGGCAACCGCTTCCTGGATGGCATGTCGGGTCTGTGGTGCACCAACCTGGGTTATGGCCGTGCCGACTTGACTGCTGCGGCGACCAAGCAGATGGAGCAGCTGCCGTACTACAACATGTTTTTCCACACCACCCACCCAGCGGTGGTGGAGCTCTCCGAGCTGCTGTTCAGCCTGTTGCCCGGCCACTACAGCCACGCGATTTACACCAACTCCGGCTCCGAGGCCAACGAGGTGCTGATCCGCACCGTGCGCCGTTACTGGCAGATCCTCGGCAAGCCCGAGAAAAAAATCATGATCGGCCGCTGGAACGGTTACCACGGCTCCACCCTGGCCGCCACGGCGCTGGGCGGCATGAAGTTTATGCATGATATGGGCGGCATGATTCCGGACGTTGAGCACATCGACGAACCCTACTGGTTCGGCCACGAGGGCGACCTGACCCCAGCCGAATTCGGCCTGCAGGCCGCGCAGCAATTGGAAGCGAAAATCCTCGAACTGGGTGCCGAAAACGTCGCTGGTTTTATTGCCGAACCGTTCCAGGGCGCGGGCGGCATGATCTTCCCGCCGGAAAGCTACTGGCCGGAAATTCAGCGCATCTGCCGCCAATACGATGTGCTGTTGTGCGCCGACGAAGTGATTGGCGGCTTTGGCCGTACCGGCGAGTGGTTCGCCCACCAGCACTTTGCTTTCGAGCCCGACACCCTGTCCATCGCCAAGGGCCTGACCTCCGGTTATATCCCCATGGGCGGCCTGATCCTCAGCAAGCGCATGGCTGAAGTGCTGGTCGAGCAGGGCGGCGTGTTTGCCCACGGCCTCACCTATTCCGGGCACCCGGTGGCAGCGGCGGTGGCCATCGCCAACCTGAAGGCGCTGCGTGATGAAGGCGTGGTCACCCAGGTGAAAACCGACACCGGCCCGTACCTGCAAAGCTGCCTGCGCGAAGTGTTCGGCAACCACCCGTTGGTGGGTGAAGTGCAGGGCGTTGGCCTGGTGGCGGCGCTGCAATTTGCCCAAGACAAAACCAGCCGTAAACGCTTTGCCAACGAAGGCGATATCGCCTGGCGCTGCCGCAGCATCGGCTTTGAAGAAGGCGTGATTATTCGCTCCACCCTGGGCCGCATGATCATGGCGCCGGCGCTGGTCGCCACCCGCTTGGAGTTGGATGAGTTGCTGGAAAAAACCAAGCGCGCGGTGGATCGCACGGCGCAGGAGATTGGTGTGCTTTAAGCGTTGGCCTCACGATTCTGGGCCCCCGCC
>NZ_JBBNAH010000203.1:0-3839 GCF_037994325.1 Pseudomonas sp. | reverse complement strand
TCCATATCCAGCGGTACCACTAACTCGGAATCCGAGCTCTGCCAGTTTTGTTTGACCTTTAAAGACTGTTACTGACAGTTCTCGGCTGTACTCTCCCGCCATCATCCGTTTTATACTTTTGATGATGCTGGATATGGGCGATCCATCATTCGCGAATTGCTCAGCACAATACTCAACCCTCACGCCGTGCTGACGACACCGAACTTCGTAGCTCGCGCTCTCGTCTGGATCCTGGAAGCGCCCCCACCGGCTCACGTCGTACACAAGGATGACGCCGTAATCACGTTGACCCGATGCTACGTCTCTGAAGAGTTGCTGTAGCCCCTCTCTTCCCACAAGACGAAGTCCGCTTTTGCCGGAATCCACATACACCTTAGAGATTTCGAGACCGTGGGTAGCGGCGTAGAGTTTGAGCGTATCCAGCTGGTTCTCAGTCGAATATTGCTGATGCTCGGTGGACATGCGCACGTAGGCCGCCGCTCGCTGTGAAACAGCGATGCCCTCCTCAGCGCAGATAGCTTTTTTTCTTGGAGGCATATGAGCTTTCCGTCGGTCAGCAGCATTTTCGACGCACTGAAAAGCCTCAACAATGCGGCTTCATGACCATAGAAGAAGGTCTCGGAAAAATGATTACTAAAATGGGCAATGATTTTCCGGCTGGCGTAGGAAGCGTGCTGTACGCGAACGCCATTTCGGCAGCGCTGCGTAGCGAGTTAGGGCAGACACACTGCGCATTGAAGACACTACAACGGTGGACAAATGCAAACGAGCGAACAGCGAAGAACTGGCTAGCTGGAACGCACGGCCCAAGCGGATACCACCTCATCATGTTGGCGTCCCACTCAGAGAAAGTTCTGCAGATGTTCCTACACCTCGCTCAACGGCCGGAGGTAGTAGTGGCACTATCGCTACCAGCTCTGCGAACCAGCTTGCTCCAGACTATTGCACTTCTTGATGAGTACCTATCTGTCGAACCTAGAGCTACAGCTCATTGATGAAAGGTCGATCCCTGGCGTGCATTGAACGTAAAGGAAGTGATCCCGGCCTAATGCATGGACGCATAACATGCAGCCGCTGCTCTCCAGCGAAGTCAAGATACACATCTAAATCGACCCTAGTGGGAGTTAGGTACCGGAACCCCCCGATACAGAGTCCTGCTAACGTCCTTGCATTCAGACATAAAACTGGTGAAGAGAATGGGCCAACTAACGGACACAGAGAAGAAGCTGGCGCTGCTTGTCATTCGTGAGATGGAGAAGAGTCAACGCAGCATTCAGGATCTGCAGAAAGGCGCTCAAGAGGTGCTCAATGTGTTCCGTAAGGTCACCGCGCCGGAACGTCCCAATCGAATGAAGCAATTACTCCAACGCATGCTTTTCCCTTTCAGTAGAGCCCCATCAGACTCATCACTAAGCAGACGCAGATTCGGCGACCGCAGAACCCATTTTCCGCCAGAGGACGGCCCGGAAAGCCTGCTAGCTACGCCCTCTATTTCAGGACGTCCGCACCATCATTTCGTCACCGCTGAAAATGGGCAAATGTTCCTTGTCGTTTACGCTTGGGCAGATTTAACAAGCAACAAGATCTCGCGGATTCGCGTACTGGTTGAGATGGCAACGGAGGGTAGTTTTGACACTATCGCAGGCGAAGCACCTGGCCCTTTCGAGGACCAAGACGCAGCAAATGCTAAAGCGATTCAGATTGCCATTCGCTGGTTTGAGCGAGCAGACCGAGATCCGTAAGCGATCATCATGCTAGCTCCCGGGTGCCACTCCAAACGCCCGCTTTGGTCCGAAAAAGCCCGTCGCGACAGGCAGCTATTGGTCGCTAACCGGCCGCTAAGGGGCATCCATATCACCAATGCTCGTGCACTCGCTTCGCTGACCGTCACAGACGATCTTTTGAAAAGCGCCGTTGTAAGCGGCCAATCGCCAGCCATGCGGTTTTGCGCAAATCCGAACCGCATCGTTCTCAAAATAGAACGCTGCGGGCAATTTTCGGCATCTGGCGGGCTAAAGGGGTCGGAATTAAGCTTTGTCCCACGCAGCGAAAACTGCACGGAAACGCCTAATCAGCCGAAAGCCTCGGCATCCAACCTTAGAGAGAGAGCCTTGCCATGACCGTTACCACTACCTACAACCGCCTCGACAAAGACAACGCCGTAGTTCTCCTGGTCGATCACCAAGCGGGCCTTCTGTCTCTGGTTCGCGACATCGAGCCAGACCAGTTCAAGAACAACGTGCTGGCGGTTGCTGATCTGGCTAAGTTTTTCAACCTCCCAACGATCCTCACCACTAGCTTCGAAACAGGCCCCAATGGCCCTCTCATGCCGGAACTGAAAGAGATGTTCCCAAATGCTCCGTACATCGCTCGCCCCGGTCAGATCAATGCTTGGGATAACGAAGATTTCGTCAAAGCCATCAAGGCCACGGGTAAGAAGCAATTGATCATTGCCGGTGTCGTGACCGAGGTGTGTGTTGCGTTTCCAGCCCTGTCAGCTATTGAGGAAGGATTCGATGTATTCGTGATAACCGACGCGTCCGGTACCTTCAATCAGATCACTCGCGATGCGGCATGGGATCGTATGAGCCGAGCCGGCGCTCAGTTGATGAACTGGTTTGGCGTAGCGTGTGAGCTTCACCGCGATTGGCGTAACGACATCGAAGGCCTGGGCAGCCTTTGTGCAAAACACATCCCCGACTACCGCAACTTGTTCACTAGCTACAACGCATTGACCGTCAAGTAAGAGTCGATGAGGTGAAGACCTAGCAGCCAAAACAGGCTTCTAGGTCTTCGGCCGTTCCTAGCTCCCTTCGACTGAGTGCTGGCGATAATCGCCGCGCACGTCCGATCCGAAGTCATCACCGAGTAGCTCGATCAAAGTAGTAACGAGCACATCTTGAAGGCCCAACGCGCGTTCCCGCCGAGAAGCCGTTTCCGTATGATGACCGAACGAGCTATTCGAAAGGTTCCGACGAGAAATCGTCAAAAGGCGCTCCATCCGCAAAGTCTGTGTTTAGCAGCCCCAAGCTAGATTCTCCTGGCGCATTGAACCAGTTTGCTTGGGACGATCCGCGCATCGTCAAAACGCTCAGCGAATGCGGTTAGTGAGAGGTGACTGAGCGTCCAGACAAATGCCATCTACTCTCAGCGATGCCATCGGGCGCCGCTTACTTGGCCAGCATCATTCTGCAGGCGGCTTATATGCCGCGAGCATTTTCAATACGTCGGCATGGGAACCGCTCGCCTCAGCAAAACGTAATGGCTTGGCGCGCTCGACCACAAGTTCATGAGGGGGCGGCGTGCTGTTAAGCAGTTCGAAGACTTCATCCAGAAATTCCTCCAACGGCATGGCGTGTTCGTCGTTTTCCTGCCCAAGCAATTTAGTGCGCACGCCCGGCGGCGCAAGTTCGATAACCTCGACGGACGAGGCCTCTAATTGCACGCGAAGACTTTGCGTGAAGGAATGGACTGCCGCTTTGGTTGCGCTGTAGGTGGGTGTTGCAGGGAGCGGCACGAATGCCAGCGAAGAACTGACATTGATGATCGATGCACTGGGCTGCTTGAGCAGTTGAGGGGTAAATGCATACACCATTCGGATGGTGCCCAGTAAGTTCGTGGTCACGGTATCTTCGGCCGTGCTCAGGTATTGCGGGGCAGTGAGGTCCTCCCATTGCATGATGCCAGCGTTATTTATAAGAACATTCAAGTTCGGGTGGCTGAGCGCAAGCGCTTCGCTGTTGTGCTGGATGGATTGGGGATCGGATATGTCCAGCACCACGGACTCAATGCCTGGGTATTCCGACACAATCTTGTCGAGCAGCGCCTTGCGACGCCCC
>NZ_JBBNAH010000202.1:0-2457 GCF_037994325.1 Pseudomonas sp. | reverse complement strand
GCTGGCCTGCTTTTAGGGTTTTGTAACCGTCCATCTGGATAGCCGAGTAGTGGGCGAACAGGTCCTCATCTCGGCCGTCGGCCAGGATAAATCCGTAGCCCTTGGCGTTGTTGAACCACTTGACCTTACCGCTAAGCATGCTGTTATCCCTCTGCAAATACACCCACCACTGGGGTATTATCCGTTACGACTCCGCGCCTAAAACGCCGCTTTGGTATGCGCGCGGACCCTGATACCCTCGATTGGGTATTCACTGTTTGTAACACTGATTTACTGATAGTCAAGGCGACGGCACGACCGTCTGCGAAGTCGGTCAAAAACTGGCTGTCGTCCCACTCCTACAATGACGAACATTTCTTTCCCCATGCGTGTAAGTAGCCAGATTCGACTAACATTCAATCAGGATCATCCCGAGCCGCATGAGGATGACGCCTCTGGCTTGGCCTTGCAGGAAGCCAAGCCGGCATTGCAGGCGCCACCGATGTATAAGGTGGTTTTGTTCAACGATGACTACACACCGATGGATTTCGTTGTCGAAATACTCGAGGTGTTTTTCAGCCTGAATCGAGAAGTAGCAACAAAGATCATGCTGACCGTTCATACAGAGGGACGGGCAGTGTGCGGCGTGTTCACCCGCGATGTTGCGGAGACCAAGGCAACTCAGGTCAACCAATACGCGAGAGAAAGCCAACACCCGCTACTCTGTGAGATAGAGAAAGACGGTTAATTGCGACTGCTTGGTTATGAGGTGAAGCTATGTTGAATCGAGAGCTCGAAGTCACCCTCAATCTGGCCTTCAAGGAGGCCCGCACCAAGCGTCATGAGTTCATGACGGTTGAGCACCTTCTGCTGGCCTTGTTGGATAACGAGGCTGCCGCCTCGGTCCTGCGCGCCTGCGGCGCTAATCTGGACAAGCTACGCAATGATCTTCAGGAGTTTATTGACTCCACTACGCCCCTGATCCCTCAACACGACGAAGAGCGCGAAACTCAGCCAACCCTGGGCTTCCAGCGTGTGTTGCAGCGCGCGGTATTCCACGTGCAGAGTTCGGGCAAGCGTGAAGTCACCGGTGCCAACGTATTGGTGGCCATTTTCAGTGAGCAGGAAAGCCAAGCGGTATTTCTGCTCAAACAACAAAGTGTCGCGCGTATCGATGTGGTCAACTTCATCGCGCACGGCATTTCTAAAGTTCCAGGGCACGCCGATCACACCGACAGCGATCAGGAAATGCAAGACGAAGAGGGTGGCGAATCTTCCTCGTCGAGCAATCCGCTGGATGCCTACGCCAGCAACCTTAATGAGGCGGCCCGCTTGGGTCGTATCGATCCGCTGGTAGGGCGTGAAAGCGAAGTTGAGCGTGTGGCGCAAATTCTCGCCCGTCGCCGTAAGAACAATCCGTTGCTGGTGGGAGAGGCAGGTGTCGGTAAAACCGCCATCGCCGAAGGCCTGGCTAAACGCATTGTCGACGGTCAGGTGCCGGATCTGCTGTCTGACAGCGTGGTTTATTCCCTGGATCTTGGTGCGCTGCTAGCCGGTACCAAATACCGCGGCGATTTTGAGAAGCGTCTGAAGGCCTTGCTCAACGAGTTACGCAAACGCCCGCACGCCATTTTGTTTATCGACGAAATCCACACCATTATTGGTGCCGGTGCAGCGTCGGGCGGCGTAATGGATGCCTCTAATCTGCTCAAGCCAATGCTGTCGTCCGGAGAAATCCGCTGCATCGGTTCGACTACCTTTCAAGAATTCCGCGGCATTTTCGAGAAGGATCGAGCTCTGGCTCGGCGCTTCCAGAAAGTCGATGTGGTTGAGCCGTCGGTGGAAGACACCATTGGCATCTTGCGTGGCTTGAAAGGCCGCTTTGAGCAGCATCACGGTCTGGAGTACAGCGACGAGTCGCTGCGTGCCGCCGCTGAGCTCGCCTCGCGCTATATCAATGATCGCCATATGCCTGATAAGGCTATCGACGTTATCGACGAAGCGGGCGCTTACCAGCGTCTACAGCCGGTCGAAAAGCGTGTGGCGCGTATTGAGGTAGAGCATGTCGAGGACATCGTGGCGAAAATCGCGCGTATTCCCCCGAAACATGTCTCCAGTTCTGACAAAGAGCTGCTGCGTAACCTTGAACGTGATTTGAAACTGACCGTGTTTGGTCAGGACGCAGCGATTGACTCGCTGTCTACCGCGATCAAACTGTCCCGAGCTGGGCTTAAATCGCCCGATAAGCCGGTCGGTTCCTTCCTGTTCGCCGGACCTACCGGTGTGGGTAAAACCGAAGCGGCGCGGCAGTTGGCTAAGGCGATGGGTATTGAGTTGGTGCGGTTCGACATGTCCGAGTATATGGAGCGCCATACCGTTTCCCGTTTGATCGGCGCGCCTCCAGGCTATGTCGGTTTTGACCAGGGCGGTTTGCTCACCGAAGCCATCACCAAGATGCCGCATTGCGTATTGCTGCTG
>NZ_JBBNAH010000201.1:0-4732 GCF_037994325.1 Pseudomonas sp. | reverse complement strand
GATTACTAGCGCTTCGATCAGTACAAAGCCGGGAGAGCCTGGCGGCATTCACAACCATCGACCGCTGCGCCAAAAAGCCTGAAGAGTTGAGGTAGTAGCAAAATGAAAAAGTGGCAATGTGTGGTCTGTGGCCTGATCTACGACGAAAGCCTCGGCTGGCCGGATGAGGGCATCGCCCCTGGCACCTTGTGGCAAGACGTTCCGGAAGACTGGCTGTGCCCAGACTGCGGCGTCGGCAAGCTGGATTTCGAGATGATCGAAATCGCTTGATTGCAGCGCTAGTGAATTTCGCAACGGCGACCTTTGGGTCGCCGTTGTTGTTTCTGCGCTCGTTTAAACACGCCAAACCTCTGACTGGCTGGCGTGTTGAGTGATTGGCCTTGCCAGGCAATTGCGGTAGGGTCGCCTGCACATTTTCCAGTCTCGGCGCGGCCTTTGCGGCCATTGCCTCAGCAGTTTCAGGAGTGAGTCATGTCTGCACCCGTGGTGATCATCGGCACCGGCCTGGCCGGCTATAACGTGGCCAAGGAGTTTCGCAAACTCGATGGCGAAACCCCGCTGTTGCTGATAACCGCCGACGATGGCCGCTCCTATTCCAAGCCGATGCTCTCCACTGGCTTTGGTAAGAATAAGGATGCCGACGGCCTGAGCATGGCCGAGCCGGGCGCGATGGCCGATCAGCTTAAGGCGGAAATCCGTACCCATACGCGCATCACTGGTATCGACCCTGGCCATAAGCGTCTGTGGATTGGTGAAGAGGCGGTGGAGTACCGCGACTTAGTGCTGGCCTGGGGTGCGGAAACTATTCGCGTGCCGGTAGAAGGCGATGGCGCCGATGCGGTATTCCCGATCAATGACCTTGAGGATTACGCGCGCTTTCGAGCCGCTGCCAACGGCAAGAAACGCGTGCTGGTGCTGGGCGCCGGTCTGATTGGCTGCGAATTTGCCAATGACCTGACCCTGGGCGGTTACAGCGTTGAACTGGTGGCGCCCTGTGAGCAGGTGATGCCGGGCTTGTTGCATCCGGCTGCGGCTGCTGCGGTGCAAGCGGGTTTGGAAGGCTTGGGCGCACGTTTCCACCTCGGCCCGGTATTGGCCAGCCTGCAACGCACGGCTGATGGCCTGGAAGCGCATCTGTCCGATGGCGCGCGGGTGCAGTGCGATGTGGTGGTGTCTGCCGTTGGCCTGCGGCCGCGTACCGATCTGGCTTCGGCTGCCGGCCTGACGATTAATCGTGGCGTGGTGGTTGACCGCCAGCTGAGTACGTCCCACGCCAATATCTTTGCCTTGGGCGACTGCGCTGAAGTCGACGGTCTTAATTTGCTCTACGTGATGCCGTTGATGACCTGCGCGCGCGCCTTGGCGCAAACCCTGGCCGGTAACCCCACGGCGGTGACCTACGGTGCGATGCCGGTGCAGGTAAAAACCCCGGCCTGCCCAGTGGTGGTGTCGCCACCCCCACGCGGTACTGCAGGGGAATGGCAGGTTGAAGGCAGCGGCGCCGATATCAAGGCGTTGTGCCGGGACGCCGACGGTCGCCTGCTTGGCTACGCGCTAACCGGAACGGCCGTTCAGGATAAGCTGGCGCTAAATAAGGAGCTTCCGGCGCTCTTGGCGTAAATAGCGCCCGTTCTGTCGCTTACAGCATGTCGTTGCCGCGGAAATCTGTCGGGCACGACTGGCGCAGGCCTCGGGAGCGTGCCATTCTCCCCCGGTCTGCCGCAGCGCAGAGCTGTTGCGGCGCCTTTGAGCGCTGCTGGAATGGCAGCACGGACACAAAAACAAAAAACCGTCTAAGGGGCTTTTTTATGCGTAAACCGGAACTAGCCGCGGCCATCGCGGAGCATGCTGATCTGACTAAAGATCAAGCCAATCGTGTACTCAACGCTGTATTGGAAGAAATTACTTCCGCGCTGAACCGTAAGGACAGCGTCACCCTCGTTGGCTTCGGCACATTCGTGCAACGCCACCGCGGTGCCCGTACTGGCAAAAACCCGCAAACTGGCGAGCCGGTAAAAATCAAAGCCAGCAACACCGTTGCTTTCAAACCGGGCAAGTCCCTGAAAGATGCTGTGAACTGAGCCGCGTACGCCCGGGGCTAAATGGCTCCGGGCGCACATCCTGTCGGACAATCCCGCTGTTAGCTGCACAATCGCTGCAAATCCCCGCCACAACCCAGCTAAAGGCTGGCTGTAGTTCTGGCAAAACCCCGCTACACTGCGTCGCCGTTTCCATTTTTATCGAGGCCCGCGCGCATGAAATTTCGTTTTCTCCTTTGGATGCTGGGCCGCATGATGGCCAAGGCCAGCAAAACTAATCCCGCGTTTCAGCAGCAGCTTGAAGGCCGCGACTTGGTGTTTCAGTTGCATACCCTGGACGGCAAAGTGGCCCGTCACTTCATCGTTAAAGACCAACGCCTGACCAGCAAACCTGGTGCCGCCACTCAGCCGGATTTCGCCCTGGGGTTTAAAGACGCTGACTATGGTTTTGCCACCATGAACGCAAAAAACAAGCAGCTGGCGTTTATGCAGGGCATTCAGAACAAAGACATTCAGATCCAGGGCAACCCGGCGCTGGTGATCTGGTTTCAGGGCCTGACCAAGTACATCGTGCCCAAAAAGAAAAAAGCCGCTGACAAAAAGGCCGCCTGATTCGCGCCCTGCCGCGCTGCTGCTGGTCGGCGCGCGGCGCTTTAGCTAGGCTGGGGGGAGTCTTTCTGGAATCCCCGTCATGCGCAGCCCATTCCTCATTTCCCTTGTTCTGCTCGCCGCAACGGCTCAGGCAGAACCGAGCAAACCCGACGCTTTTGAGCATGTCTTCGACTTGGCGGGCATTCGCCTGTTGTGCGAGCAGAGTGGCCCGCTGATTCAGCGTGGGCTGCAGGAGGCGCAGCAAAAGCAGGTCGATAAGGCATTTGACGCTGAGGTCATTTGTGCTGACTTAGCTAAGCGCCTGGCGCCGAAGGTGACGGCCAAGCAAGTCGAGCAAGCTACCCTGGTTCTGGACAGCCCTTTGGCACAGCGCTTCACCGTTGCCGAGCGCGCCGTGGGTGAGGGCAGCAATGTCGATGGCCTGGCCAATTACCGCGAACAGCTAAGCAGCAAACCGCCACGTGCGGAGCGCGTGGTCTTGGTGCGGCGCCTGGACAAGGCTGCGCACACCACTGAACTGGCCACATTGCTGCGCTATGAAGTGGGCAAAACCCAAGCCTTGTTGGCGTTGCGGGCCAAGGGTCAGAACATCAGCGAGGCCAAACTCAGCACGCAGACGGCCAAGCAGGTTGAGCCGCTGCGGGTATCCAGTGCTCAAGCGGTGGAGTCGTTTATGTTGTATGCCTACCGGCAAATGCCCAGCGGTGAGTTAGCGGACTATGCGGCGCTGTATGAGCAGGAGCCGGTAAGCCAGCTGTTGGCGGCAGCGGTGAAAGAATTGCCAGCGGTGTTTGCCGCACGGCGGGCCGCCCTTAAGTAGGCGGTGCCGGTCCGCGTTCATGCGCTTCTGGCAAGCGTGTATTGGTGCGCACACCGTACGCGAACCGGCACACCCTACGAGCGTTTATTCGCAGAACAAAAAAGGCGCCCGCAGGCGCCTTTGTTATTTCTGCAGAACCGGTCACGCGTGGAACTGCGAGGCCAATTCCCGTAGCGCGGTTTCCGCTTCCAGCACTTTGTTGATGGCTTCGTTGGCTTTGTCGCGGGTCAGCCCCAGACGGTCGAGTAAGGCCTGGGAAATCTCGGTCTGTGGGCCGGAGCCGATGCCACGGTTACGCAGCAGGCTGACGGCCAGGCACACCAGGTTTGGATAGGCCGAATGCGCGCCTTCGTAGTCTGGGTCGTGCTGGAAGCGCAGGGCGGTGGCGAGTTCGTCTGGCATGTCCCAGAAACGCATCAGCCAGGAGCCGATCTGCTCACGGGTAATACCCAGCAGGTGCTGCTCGATATAGCTGTGGTCCAGGTGCGGGTTGACTTCCAGGTGCCGGCAGATCAGCGAGAAGTGCGGCGGAAACACATGGGCCAGCACCAGATAGCCGAAGTTGTGCAGCAGGCCAGCCAGGTAGGTCAGGCCAGCTTCCGGACGCTGGGCACGCGGCATGGCGCGGGTCAGGCCTTCGATAACGGCGGCGGTGTAAATCGCTTGATGCCAGTACGGCGTGGCTTGTTGCGGTTGGTCTTTAGGCAGGGCCAGGGTTTTGCCCAGGGCCAGGCCAAGGGCCAGGTTGATGACCAAATCAAAGCCCAGCACGCGGACGATGGCGTCTTCTACCGAGCGGATTTTGCCCGGCGCGGCGTAGTAGGGCGATGCCGCCCAGCTCACCACTTGCGCGGCCAGCGCCGGGTCGGTTTCGACCACGCCAGTGATGTCGTCAACGGTGGCGTCGGGGTCTACGCGCAGCTTGATGATCTTCTGCGCGGTTTCCGGCAGCGGTGGAATTTCGATGGTTTCTTCCAGGCGTTGCTGAATACGGCGAGCGGTAAACGCTTGCACGGCCTGGGTGATTTCCGCGCGGTCGTCGTCCGGGCGGTCGAGGTTGGGGCGAATGCCGCTCAGGGGCTCGCCGAAGCGTGCGGCGCTGGCTTTGCTAAGCAGGGTTTTATAAGCGTCGCGGGGGATTTCCAGCAGCACACCGGCCTGACCAGATTCAATCACCAGGGTTGGTGCCAGCAGCAGTTGTTCGTCATACAGGCACGGCGAACTGGTCAAAGGCGGCAGCGCGGGCAGCAGGGTTAGGTTG
>NZ_JBBNAH010000200.1:0-21167 GCF_037994325.1 Pseudomonas sp. | reverse complement strand
CCATCGCGCAGGCCGTATTGCGGGTCGAGGTCTTGCGGGCGGCAAGAATCGGCGCCAGCGGCTTCAACCATGCCCTGCACAGCGCTGGATTCCCAGGCTTGCGAGACCAACGCTTCTTTGGCTTCAGCCGAGCTGGGCGAGGCCTTGATCACGGCGATAACCGGGTCGATGTTGGACAGGGCAACCGCCTGACCTTCAAGGATATGGCCGCGCTCGCGGGCTTTGCGCAGCAGGTAAACAGTACGGCGGGTGACCACTTCACGGCGGTGAAGAATAAAGGCCTCGAGCAGATCCTTAAGATTAAGGATCTTCGGCTGACCATCAATCAGCGCCACTACGTTAATACCAAACACGCTTTGCAGCTGGGTTTGCGCGTAGAGGTTGTTAAGGATCACCTCAGGCACTTCGCCGCGACGCAGCTCAATAACGATGCGCATACCGTCTTTATCGGACTCGTCGCGCAGCTCGGTGATGCCTTCGAGCTTTTTCTCTTTCACCAGCTCGGCGATTTTTTCAATCACGCGGGCTTTGTTGAGCTGGTACGGCAGCTCGGTGATAACGATTTGCTGGCGGCCGCCGACCTTGTCGATGTCTTCGAACATGGCCCGGGCGCGAATCTGGATACGGCCACGGCCGGTGCGGTAGGCCTCAATGATGCCAGCGCGACCATTGATGATGGCGGCGGTCGGGAAGTCCGGACCGGGGATGTACTGCATCAGCTCATCAATCGTGAGCTCGGGGTTTTCGATCAACGCCAGACAGCCGTTGATAACCTCGGTGAGGTTATGCGGCGGAATATTGGTCGCCATACCCACGGCGATACCGCTGGAACCGTTGACCAGCAGGTTCGGAATCTTGGTCGGCATAACCGCCGGAATGATTTCGGTGCCGTCGTAGTTGGGCACCCAGTCGACCGTTTCTTTGTCGAGGTCAGCCAGCAGCTCGTGCGCCAGCTTGGTCATGCGTACTTCGGTGTATCGCATGGCAGCGGCGTTGTCGCCGTCTACCGAACCGAAGTTGCCCTGACCGTCGACCAGCAGGTAACGCAGGGAGAATGGCTGCGCCATACGGACGATGGTGTCGTAAACCGCGGTGTCACCGTGGGGGTGGTACTTACCGATTACGTCACCGACCACACGGGCGGATTTCTTGTAAGCCTTGTTCCAGTCGTTACCCAACTCGCTCATCGCATACAGCACGCGGCGGTGCACGGGCTTGAGGCCATCACGTGCATCGGGCAAGGCGCGCCCAACGATTACGCTCATTGCGTAGTCGAGGTAGGACTGTTTCAGCTCGTCTTCGATATTGACCGGGAGGATTTCTTTGGCCAGTTCGCCCATGGGAAGCCTGGTTCCTTTTTCTGGTGAAACTCCGCCCATTCATCCTGAATGACGCGAAGCTCGCCGTCGCGGCCTTGGGGCCAGCAACGACTCATGACAAATCAACGAGTTATGGCATGGATCTGCGCAGTAGGGGCAGCCTCTGCAGGCCACCCTGAAAACTGACGGAGGGTACCACAACGAGTGCCCCGAACCTATCCCCGCAGAGCACGCCGAGCGTCAGGCGAGGCCATATAAATGACATCACGCGAGACTGGTTAATCTCTGATCAATGCAGGCGTTTACGGCACATTAGCAAGGCCATTTTTGCCTTGTCGGGACGCTCGACCACGCCCTTCTCGGTGACGATGAAATCAATCAGGTCAGCCGGGGTAACGTCGAACACCGGATTGACCGCCGGCACATCGGCGGCGACGCGCTTGCCGGCCAGTTCGAGCAGCTCACTGCCGGCGCGCTCCTCAATGGGAATGTCGTCGCCGCTTTCCAGGTTCATATCAATGGTCGAGCCCGGCGCCACCACCATAAAACGCACGCCGTGGTGCATGGCATTCACCGCCAACTGATAGGTGCCGATCTTGTTGGCCACATCACCATTGGCGGTGATGCGGTCAGCACCGACGATCACCCAAGTGATGCCTTTGGTTTTCATCAGGTGAGCAGCGGCGGAGTCGGCATTCAGGCTGACCGGAATACCTTCATTGAGCAGCTCCCAGGCAGTCAACCGCGAGCCTTGCAGCCACGGGCGGGTTTCGTCGGCATACACGCGCTCAACCAGGCCATCCAGATACGCCGCGCGAATCACCCCCAGCGCCGTACCAAAGCCGCCAGTGGCCAGCGCGCCGGTGTTGCAGTGGGTCAACAGGGTTTGCAGATTGCCTTGATGGCGGCGAATCAGGTCGACACCCAGCTGCGCCATGGTCAGGTTGGCTTCGCGATCGCTTTCGTGGATGGCCTCGGCCTCGGCGTTCATGATCGCCAGGGCATCGTCGCTGTCTTTCAGGCGATACAAGCGCTCACGCATGCGGTTCAGCGCCCAGAACAGATTGACTGCGGTGGGGCGCGAGTTATTCAGCACCTCGAAGTCTTCTTCCAGGGCCATTTGCCAGTCATCGCCTTCGGCTAGACGCGCCTTCACGCCCAAGGCCAGCCCGTAAGCAGCGGCGATACCAATGGCTGGCGCGCCGCGCACCACCATATCTTTAATGGCCTCGGCAACCGCAGCAGCCGAGTCATAACGCAGCCAGGTTTCTGCAAACGGCAGCGCACGTTGATCCAGCAGATACAACGCACCATCGCGCCAATCGATGGCTTTCACCTTCTCTGCCGCCAACAATTGCTCGCGCATCACCAACCCCATACTCAGAAGCGAAAAGCCGCGGATTATAGCGAGCCCCTGACTTAGGTGCTCGGGTATACTTCGCGGGCTTGAAAATCTGCCCTGGCATGCCACCAGCGGCAATAGCCTCCTCAGTTATAAGCCACTGGACGCCGCCATGCCCAACACCGCCGCCCCGCTCGACCTATTGCTCCTGCCGACCTGGCTGGTGCCTGTCGAGCCTGCTGGCGTGGTGTTGCAAGAGCATGGCCTGGGTATTCGCGACGGTCGTATTGCCCTGATCGCGCCGCGCGCCGAGGCCTTGCGCCACCCCGCAACCGAAGTGCGCGAGCTGCCGGGCATGCTGCTAAGCCCCGGCTTGGTCAACGCCCATGGCCACGCGGCGATGAGCCTGTTTCGCGGCATGGCCGACGACAAGGCGCTGATGAACTGGCTGCAAGACCATATCTGGCCGGCCGAGGCCAAATGGGTGGATGAAGGCTTTATTCACGATGGCACCGAGCTGGCGATTGCCGAGCAGTTGCAAGGTGGCATCACCTGTTTTTCCGATATGTACTTCTACCCGGAAGTGTCCAGCGAACTGGTGCACACCAGCGGCATTCGCGCGCAGATCACCATTCCAGTGCTGGACTTCCCCATTCCCGGCGCCCGCGACGCCGATGAAGCGCTGCGCAAAGGCCTGAACCTGTTTGACGACCTGCGCCTGCACCCGCGCATCAAAGTTGCCTTTGGCCCCCATGCGCCCTACACGGTCAGCGACGACAAGCTGGAAAACATCCGCATGCTCGCCGACCAGCTGGACGCCGGCATTCATATGCACGTCCACGAAACCGCCTTTGAAGTGCAGCAAAGCCTGGAGCTGCATGGTGAGCGGCCAATGGCCCGCCTGGCGCGCCTGGACCTGCTGGGGCCGCGCTTCCAGGCCGTGCACATGACGCAAATCAACGATGAAGATTTGCACCTGCTGGTAGAAAGCAACGCCAGCGTCATCCACTGCCCGGAGTCTAATCTCAAGCTGGCCAGTGGCTTTTGCCCGGTAGAGCGGCTGTGGCAAGCCGGCGTCAACGTCGCCATCGGCACCGACGGCGCGGCCAGCAACAATGACCTCGACCTGCTCGGCGAAACCCGCACCGCGGCCATGCTGGCCAAAGCGGTGGCTGGCTCGGCGACAGCCCTGGATGTGCACCGTGCCCTGCGCATGGCCACCTTAAATGGCGCCCGGGCGCTGGGCCTGGAAGATGAAATTGGCTCGTTGGAGATTGGCAAAGCCGCCGATATCGTCGCCTTCGACCTGACTGAATTAGCGCAACAACCGGTGTACGACCCGGTGTCACAACTGATTTATGCGAGTAACCGCAACAGCGTCAAACATGTATGGGTCGGCGGTAAGCAGTTGCTCGACAACCGCCGCTTAACCCGCATGGACGAAGAAAAACTGCACGCCAGCGCCATCGCCTGGGGCCAGAAGATTTCCGCCGGCCGCGCCTAACGCGAAAGGGCCGCCGCACAGCATTCGTTTCGAGGAAGTTAACTATGAGCAACGTCGACCACGCCGAAATCGCCAAATTTTCCGCTCTGGCTCATCGCTGGTGGGACCGCGAAAGCGAGTTCAAACCGCTGCACGATATCAACCCGCTGCGGGTTAACTGGATTGACGAACGGGTCAATCTGGCCGGCAAAAAAGTGCTCGATGTCGGCTGCGGCGGCGGCATTCTCAGTGAAGCCATGGCGCAACGCGGCGCCACCGTTACCGGCATCGACATGGGCGAAGCGCCGCTGGCGGTTGCGCAACTGCACCAGTTGGAATCCGGCGTGAGCGTGGAATACCGCCAGTGCACCGCCGAGGCTTTGGCTGAAGAAATGCCTGCGCAGTTTGATGTGGTTACGTGCCTGGAAATGCTTGAACACGTGCCCGACCCAGCCTCGGTGATCCGCGCCTGCTTCACCATGGTCAAGCCAGGTGGCCAGGTGTTTTTCTCCACCATCAACCGCAACCCCAAGGCCTATTTGTTCGCCATTGTTGGCGCCGAATACCTGATGCGCTTGCTGCCGCGCGGCACCCACGACTTCAAGAAATTTATCCGTCCTTCCGAACTCGGCGCCTGGAGCCGTGCTGCCGGCTTGCAAGTGAAAGACATCATTGGCCTGACCTACAACCCGCTGACCAAGCACTACAAATTGGCCAACGATGTTGACGTCAACTACATGATCCAGACTGTGAAGGAAGCCTGATGCGCCTGCGAGCCGTTCTTTTCGATATGGATGGCACCCTGCTCGACAGCGCGCCAGACTTTATCGCCATTGCCCAAGCCATGCGCGCCAGCCGTAGCTTGCCGCCGATTGCTGACAAAGCGATCCGTGACCACGTTTCCGGTGGCGCCCGCGCCATGGTGCTGCGCGCCTTTGATGTCGACCCGATGTCCGCCGAGTTTGAAACCCTGCGTTTGGAGTTTCTTGAGCGTTACCAGGAACACTGCGCCGTGCTGACCAAACCGTTTGACGGCATTCCCGAACTGCTGGCTGACATTGAACACGCCAAGCTGATCTGGGGCGTGGTGACCAATAAGCCGGTGCGTTATGCCGCGCCAATCATGGAACAGCTGGGGCTGGCCGAGCGTTCGGCGATTCTGATTTGCCCGGACCATGTGACTAACAGTAAGCCGGACCCGGAGCCGTTGCTATTGGCCTGTTCGCGCTTGGGCCTGGACCCGGCCAGTGTGCTGTATGTCGGCGATGACCTGCGCGATATCGAATCTGGCCGCGCCGCTGGCACCAAGACCGCAGCGGTCACCTATGGCTATATCCATCCTGACGACAACCCCCGCCACTGGGGCGCCGACGTAGTGGTTGACCACCCCAAGGAACTGCGCACCGTGCTCGATAGCGCCCTGTGCAGTTGCTGACCGTTACCGTGCTTTGGCTTTAGAAAAGAGAGATTGCTGATGTTTGATTATTCCGCCCGCCCCGACCTGCTCAAGGGCCGCACCATTCTGGTCACCGGCGCTGGCCGTGGGATTGGCGCCGCTGCGGCAAAAACCTATGCCGCCCATGGCGCCACCGTGTTGCTACTGGGCAAGACCGAAAGCCACCTGAGCGCGGTCTATGACGAAATCGAAGCGGCAGGCCACCCGCAGCCGGTCGTCATCCCGTTCAACCTGGAAACCGCCCTGGCGCACCAGTACGACGAACTGGCGGTGATGATCGAAAACGAGTTCGGCCATATCGACGGCGTGCTGCACAACGCCTCGATCATCGGTCCGCGTACGCCGCTTGAGCAGCTGTCGGGCGACAACTTTATGCGCGTGATGCAAGTAAACGTGAACGCCATGTTTATGCTCACCGCCACCCTGCTGCCGCTGCTTAAGCTGTCGCCGGATGCCTCGGTAATCTTCACTTCCAGCAGCGTCGGGCGCAAAGGTCGGGCGTATTGGGGCGCTTATGGCGTGTCCAAATTCGCCACCGAAGGCCTGATGCAAACCCTGGCCGATGAAGTGGCCGACATCACCAACGTGCGCGCCAACAGCATCAACCCCGGCGCTACCCGCACCGATATGCGCGCCCACGCCTACCCCGGCGAAAACCCGGCGAACAACCCGCTGCCTGCTGACATCATGCCGGTGTACCTGTACCTGATGGGGCCGGATAGCCAAGGCGTAAACGGCCAAGCGTTCGACGCCCAGTAACGGCGTTAGCGTTAAGCCCGCCCATTGCGCGGGCCAACGTTATGTTTGCTCGCGGTAACGCTCGTATTATTGCGCCAGTATTTTTCGGATCGGTCAGCGCCATGAAATTCGCCATCGCCCTGTTTTCTCCGCCCCATGCGCCCTCCTCGCGCCGCGCCCTGCGTTTCGCCGAAGCGGTGTTGGCCGGCGGGCATGAAATTGTGCGGGTGTTCTTTTATCAGGACGGTGTCTATAGCGCGGCGGCGACGCCCGTGGTGCCGCAGGATGAGCAAGACACTGCGGCCGCCTGGAGCACCTTTATCCAAGGCCAGCAACTTGATGGCGTGGTATGCATTGCCGCCGCCCTGCGCCGTGGCGTGCTCAATGACGAAGAAGCCCGGCGTTATGAGCGCGACGCCGCCAGCCTGGGCAAACCCTGGGAGCTTTCCGGACTCGGCCAACTGCATGAAGCCACGCAATTGGCTGATCGCCTTGTTTGTTTCGGAGGGCCGTGAGATGGCCAAGTCGCTGCTAATTGTTTGCCGGCAGGCGCCATGGTCCGGCCCTGGCGCGCGCGAGGCGCTGGATATCGCCCTGGCCGGCGGTGCCTTTGATTTACCCATCGCCATGCTGTTTCTCGACGATGGCGTGTTTCAGTTGCAGCCCGCGCAAAAGGCCGCATCGCTGCAGCAAAAAGACCTGACTGCCAACCTGCAAGCGCTCGCCCTGTTTGGCGTGGAATCGCTTTATGCATCCTCGCGCAGCCTTGAGGAACGCGGCCTGAGTGCCACGGCGCTGAGCCCGACGGCAGAAAACCTCGACGACGCCGCCCTCACCGCCCTTATCGCCCAACACGACCAGGTGATCACGCTCTAATGGCCACCCTGCACCTACTTTCCCACTCGCCGTTCAGCGATTCGCGCCTGGTGAGCTGCCTGCGCCTACTCGGCCCTGGCGACGCTGTGCTGTTGACCGGCGACGCCACCTACGCCCTGCAACCCGGAACCGCGCAGTTGCAAGCCTTGAGCCTGATGCCGGAAGGCATCAACCTCTACGCCTTGGAAGAAGACCTGCAAGCCCGCGCCATTACCCCGCCGTCACGCGCCCAGGCCGTGGACTATCCGGCATTTGTTGAGCTGTGCGCGCGCTTTGCCAAGGTCAACAGTTGGCTATGAGCGAGCTTATCGTTGCCGAGCGCGCACTGGCCCTGGATAAAGACGGCTTTTTAGTCGATCTCAATGACTGGTCACCCGCCGCTGCCGAGGCCTTGGCGGCTAGAGAAGAAGTGGCCCTTAGCCCCGAACACTGGGAAGTGTTAAACCTGCTGCGTGAGTTCTACGCCGAGTTTCAGTTGTCGCCAGCAACCCGGCCGCTAATCAAATATGTCGCGCTAAAACTCGGCGCCGACAAAGGCAACAGCCTGCACCTCAATCGCCTGTTCAAAGGCACCCCAGCCAAATTGGCCGCCAAACTGGCGGGCCTGCCAAAGCCGACCAATTGCCTATGACCGCTCAGCCGCTGACCCTGACCACCCCCGCCGAACACCCGTTCGCCCAGTACGTGCGCATGCTCGGCAAAGGCAAGCGCGGCGCGCGCAATATGACTCAGGATGAAGCCCGCGAGGCCATGGGCATGCTGCTCGACGGCCAGGTGGAAGACACCCAACTGGGCGCGTTTCTGATGCTGATGCGCCACAAAGAAGAAGGCCCGGAAGAACTGGCCGGCTTTACCCAGGCGGTGCGCGCGCGTCTGAATGCGCCACGCATTCAGGTCGACCTCGACTGGCCCTCCTACGCTGGCAAAAAACGCCAACTGCCTTGGTATCTGCTCGCGGTTAAATGCCTGGCCAATAACGGCGTGCGCATCCTGATGCATGGCGGCGGCGCCCACACCGCCGGGCGCCTGTATAGCGAACAGCTGATTGAGTTGCTCGGTATCCCGTTGTGCCGCGACTGGGCGGCGACCGAACAGGCGCTGGCCCAACACAACCTAGCGTTTTTCCCGCTGCAAGATTGGATGCCGCAGCTGCAACAGATGATCGACCTGCGTAACACCCTGGGCCTGCGCTCGCCTATTCATTCGCTGACCCGTGTGCTCAACCCGCTGAATGCCACGTGCGTGCTGCAAAGCATTTTCCACCCCGGCTACCAGGCGCCCCACCGTGAAGCCAGCCAATTGCTCGGCGACCGCTCGATCGTGATCAAGGGTGACGGCGGCGAAATCGAGATCAACCCGGATGCCACCTCGCACCTTTACGGCACTGAAGGTGGCGTCAGTTGGGACGAAGAATGGCCGGCCTTGTCGGCGCAGCGCCATGTCAAACCGGAGCGGCTGGAGCCTGAGCACTTAGTCGCCTTCTGGCGTGGCGAAGTAGAAGACAGTTATGGCCGCCTCGCGGTAATCGCGACCATTGCCCTCGGCCTGCGCGCGCTGGGCAGCTCTCGCGAAACGGCATTTGCCCAAGCGGAAAACTACTGGCAAAAGCGCAATACATCGATTTAACCGATGATGAACGCAGGCATTTTGCGCCATTCGTTCGAACCGATCGGCATAAACTCTTCTCCAACGCAAAAGCGCAGAGGATTTGAGTAATGGGTTTATTAGTCGACGGCCAGTGGCAAGACCAGTGGTACAACACCGCCGATGGCGGCCGCTTTAAACGCGAAAACGCCCAACGCCGTAACTGGGTCACCGCCACCGGCGAGCCTGGCCCCAGCGGCGAAGGCGGCTTTAAGGCCGAGGCCGGGCGCTATCATTTGTATGTTTCGCTGGCCTGCCCATGGGCGCACCGCACCCTGATTTTCCGCCAACTCAAAGGCCTGGAAAGCCTGGTCGACGTCTCCGTGGTCAGCTGGCTAATGCGCGAAAACGGCTGGACCTTCGACAAAGCCCACGGCTCCACTGGCGATGCGCTGGACGACCTGAAATTGATGTACCAGCGCTACACCGCCGACGACGCCCACTACACCGGCCGCGTAACCGTGCCAGTGCTCTGGGATAAAAAGCTCAAACGCATCGTCAGCAATGAGTCGTCGGAAATTATCCGCATGTTTAATTCGGCGTTTGACCAGTTGACCGGCAACCACCTGGACCTCTACCCAGAACAGCTGCGCGGCCAGATCGACGCGCTGAACGAACGCATCTACCCCAACGTCAACAACGGCGTATACCGCGCAGGCTTTGCCACCACGCAAGAGGCCTACGAAGAAGCCTACGACGGCGTATTCAGCACCTTGGATTGGCTGGAAAACCTGCTGGAGAAAAACCGCTACTTAGCGGGCGACGCCATTACCGAAGCCGACTGGCGCCTGTTTACCACCCTGATTCGCTTCGACGCGGTGTACCACGGCCACTTCAAGTGCAACCACAAGCGCATTGAAGATTACCCCAACCTGTCGAACTGGCTGCGTGAGCTGTACCAGTGGCCGCGCGTAGCTGAGACCGTGGACTTCGAACATATCAAGCACCACTACTATGCCAGCCATCTGACCATTAACCCGACCGGGGTGGTGCCGAAGGGGCCGTTGCAGGACTTTAACCTGCCACATGATCGCGCCCGTCTGACCCAGTAAGGTGCGCACAGCACACGCTACAAAGGCGATAGAGCTGAGGAGCGAACACAATCCGTAGGGTGTGCTGCGCGCACCAAGGCGCCCTACGGATCTGCCCAGGCAAGGATTAAACCCCGGCCTGCGCCCCTTCAAACCAAGCCAACTTCTCGCGCAGCACCACCACTTCCCCAACAATCACCAATGTCGGCGCATGCACTTCGTGCTCGGCCACCAATTGCGGCAGGTTGCCAAGGGTGCCGGTGAAAACCCGCTGGTTGCTGGTGGTGCCCTGCTGAATCAAGGCCGCTGGGGTATCACTGGCGCGGCCGTGGGCGATCAGTTGCTGGCAAATCGACGGCAGGCCGACCAAGCCCATGTAAAACACCAAGGTTTGCCCCGGCGCTACCAAGTCTGGCCAGGGCAAGTCGGTACTACCGTCTTTCAAGTGCCCGGTGACAAAGCGCACCGACTGCGCATAGTCGCGGTGGGTCAGCGGAATGCCGGCATAGGCGGCACAACCACTGGCTGCGGTAATGCCCGGCACAACCTGGAACGAAATGCCATGGGCGGCCAGCTCTTCAATCTCTTCGCCGCCACGGCCGAAGATAAACGGGTCGCCGCCTTTTAAGCGCAGCACGCGTTTGCCTTGTTTTGCCAAGGTCACCAATTGCTGATTGAGCTGCTCCTGCGGCACCGCATGGGCGGCGCGCTGCTTACCGACATAGATACGCTCAGCATCGCGGCGGCACATATCGACAATAGCCGGCGCCACCAGGCGGTCGTAGAGCACTACGTCAGCCTGTTGCATCAGGCGCAAAGCGCGGAAGGTCAGCAGATCGGGGTCACCGGGGCCAGCGCCCACCAAATACACCTCGCCTTTGACTTCGCCGCTTTCGCTGTCCAGCCGCGCTTGCAGCAACCGCTCGGCCTCACTGCCCTGCCCGGCCAACATACGTTCGGCCACTGGGCCTTGGAACACGTCTTCCCAAAACACCCGCCGCTGCTGCAAGTCGGGAAAACGCTCTTTTACTGGCGCGCGAAAGCGTTTGGCCAGGCCGGCCAATTGCCCGTAGGCAGCGGGAATCCAGGTTTCCAGCTTGGCGCGAATCAAGCGGGCCAGCACCGGTGCGTCGCCACCGCTGGAGACCGCCACCAGCAATGGCGAGCGGTCGACGATGGCGGGAAAGATCACACTGCACAGGGCTGGCGAGTCGACCACATTGACCGGCATGCCTCGCGCCCGGGCATCTTGCGACACCTCGGCGTTCAGCGGTTCGTCATCAGTGGCCGCAATGGCCAGCACGCAGCCATCCAGATCCGCCGCACCGTAGCCACGCAACAACTGCTCGCCACCGGTAGAGACCACCAAGGCCGCCAACGGGCTGTCGATATGCGGCGCGACAACCCGCAGCACCGCGCCGGTTTCGGCCACCAGGCGCGATTTGCGCAAGGCAATTTCGCCGCCGCCAACCACCAGCACGCGTTGCCCGCGCAGGTTATGAAACAGCGGCAAAAACTCCATTAACCGATAACCTCAAGGCCGCCCATATACGGCTTGAGCACGTCCGGCACGCGAATCGAGCCATCGGCTTGCTGGTAGTTTTCCAGCACGGCAACCAGGGTGCGGCCTACGGCCAGACCGGAACCGTTAAGGGTGTGCACCAACTCTGGCTTGCCGGTTTCCGGGTTGCGCCAGCGCGCTTGCATGCGGCGGGCCTGGAAGTCGCCACAGTTGGAGCAGGAAGAAATTTCGCGGTACTTGTCCTGGCTCGGCACCCACACTTCGAGGTCGTAGGTTTTTACTGCACCAAAGCCCATATCGCCGGTGCACAGGGCCAGCACGCGGTATGGCAGGCCGAGCAGTTGCAGCACTTTCTCAGCATTGGCGGTCAGGCCTTCCAGCGCTTCGTTGGAGGTGCTTGGCTCAACAATCTGCACCATCTCAACCTTGTCGAATTGGTGCTGGCGGATCATGCCGCGGGTGTCGCGACCGGATGCACCGGCCTCACTGCGGAAGCACGGCGTATGGGCGACGAACTTCAACGGCAGTTGCTTGGCGTCGAGAATCTCGCCGTTAACGATATTGGTCAGCGACACTTCGGCCGTGGGGATCAGGTACAGATCGGCTTCGCCGTCGCGGCTGATTTTGAACAGGTCCTCTTCGAACTTGGGCAACTGACCGGTGCCTTGCAGCGCCGGGGCCTGCACCAGATAAGGCGTGTAAGCCTCTTCGTAACCATGCTCGCCGGTGTGCAGGTTGATCATAAATTGCGCCAGGGCGCGGTGCAGACGGGCAATCGGCCCACGCAGAATGGCGAAGCGTGCGCCGGAGAGCTTGGCGGCACGTTCAAAGTCCAGCCAGCCGTGCAGCTCACCCAGGGCGACGTGATCCTGAATCGGGAAATCAAACGTGGTCGGCGTGCCCCAGCTGCGCACTTGCACGTTGTCATCTTCGTCTTTGCCCACCGGCACCGACTCGTGCGGCAGGTTGGGAATGCCCAACAGAATGCTGTCGAGCTCGGCCTGAATACCTTCCAGCTGTACTTTGCCGTCGGCCAACTCGGTGGCCATCCGGTCCACATCAGCCATCAACGGCGCGATATCTTCGCCACGGGCCTTGGCCTGACCGATGGATTTCGAACGGGCGTTACGCTCGGCCTGCAACTGCTCAGTGTTGCTCTGCACGGTTTTGCGCTGCGCTTCGAGCGACTCGATGCGCGCCACATCCAGCTGGTAGCCACGGGTGGCGAGGCGCTCGGCAATGGCGTGCAGTTCGCTACGGATCAGTTTCGGATCAAGCATGTCGGTCTCTCATCATCAGAGTTTGGTCAGGAGCAAGCCCGCCCAGGTGGCGAGCAGGCCGCCGAACACACTAAGCGCCGCATAGCCCAGGGCCAGTGGCAATTGCCCGCTTTCCAGCAAGCGCAGTGTGTCGAGGGAAAAAGAAGAAAACGTTGTCAGGCCGCCAAGAAAGCCGACGATCAAACCTGCGCGCAATTCTATCGGCAGTTCCGGGCGCATCAAAAAGAAACCGTACAACAAGCCAATCAGCAGGCACCCGACGATATTGACCAGAAAGGTGCCAAGGCTGAAATGCTGCGGCCAGTTGGCGGCAATCCAGGTACCGGTGGCAAAGCGCACCAAGGTGCCGGCGGCGCCGCCTACGGCCACCGCGAGAATCAGTTTAATCATGGTTTTCTCCGCTGCCGGGGGCTGGCTTGGTCCTGCGCCGCCAGGTGGTTGAGTTTCTCGCGAATCTTCAGCTCCAGGCCGCGTGGCACGGGCTGGTAATACTGACGCGGCTCAAGGGCATCGGGAAAGTAGTCTTCGCCAGCAGCGTAGGCATCCGGCTCGTCGTGGGCATAGCGGTATTCGTCGCCGTAGCCCAGCTCTTTCATCAGCTTGGTCGGCGCGTTGCGCAGGTGCAGCGGCACCTCTTGCGAGCCCTGCTCAGCAGCGTCACGCATGGCCGCCTTAAAGGCGTTGTACACGGCGTTGCTCTTCGGCGCGCACGCCAGGTAAACAATGGCTTGGGCAACCGCCAGCTCACCTTCGGGGCTACCGAGGCGCTCCTGCACATCCCATGCATTCAGGCACAGGGTCAGGGCGCGAGGATCAGCGTTGCCGATATCTTCGCTGGCCATGCGCACTACACGGCGGGCGATATACAGCGGGTCGCAGCCACCATCAATCATCCGCGCAAACCAGTACAACGCGCCGTCGGGGCTGGAGCCGCGTACCGATTTATGCAGCGCGGAAATCTGGTCGTAAAACGCTTCGCCGCCTTTGTCGAAACGGCGACGGCTGTCGCCGAGCAGATTAAGCAACAGGTCGACGCCCAGTTCGCCATCGTCTTCGGCTAAGTCAGCGGCGTTTTCAAGAAAATTCAGCAGGCGGCGGCCATCGCCGTCGGCAGCGGCGAGGAGAATCTTAAAGCTCTCGTCCGGCAAGGTCAGGTGGCGATCCCCCAAGCCCTTGGGGTCGTTGAGGGCGCGCTGGACCAATTTGCGCATAGCAGCTTCGTCGAGGCTTTTCAGCACATACACACGAGCCCGCGACAGCAGCGCGTTGTTTAGTTCAAACGAAGGGTTCTCGGTGGTGGCGCCGATAAAAATCAGCGTGCCGTCTTCCACATAGGGCAGAAAGGCATCCTGCTGCGACTTGTTGAAACGGTGCACTTCGTCAACAAACAAGATGGTGCGCCGGCCATATTGCGCGGCATGTTGCTGGGCGATTTCCACCGCCTGGCGAATCTCTTTAACCCCAGACAACACTGCCGACAGCGTTTCGAAATGGGCGTCTGACACCTGCGCCAACAGGCGTGCCAAGGTGGTTTTACCCACGCCTGGTGGCCCCCAGAAAATCATCGAATGCAGCGCGCCCTGCTCCAGCGCTTCGCGCAGCGGTTTGCCACGGGCCAATAGATGCTCCTGACCGACGTACTCATCCAGGCTGGCTGCGCGCAAACGGGCAGCCAGGGGTTGAGCAACGGGGGTATTGCGGAACAAGTCCATGGGCTAAACGCAGTGCCTTAAAGGGAGAGCGGGATTATTCCTGAATAACATCGGCGCCAGCCGGCGCTTCAAAAACGAACTGCTTCGGGTCAACCGCTGGGTTCATCTTCACGCCGAGAAACAGAATGTTGGTGCGCTGGCCGGTGCTATCCATCATCTGCATATCGTTGATCACGCCACGACGGAACGACAGGCGCAGGCTTTCAAACAAGCTGTCGTTGCCCTTGGGCTTAAGGTTGAAGTCCACCACATCACCGGCTTCTTTGTAGGTGATATCGAAGTTCTGGCGAATTTCCGATACGTCGCCGGACAGCAACAGCGCCGGGGTGTGGGTCTGGCGCTGGTCGAGCTTTTGAATGGTCACTTGCTGCAAGTCCGGGTCGTACAGCCATACCTGCTGGCCGTTGGAGACCAACAGTTGCTCCTGCGGCTCGTCGGTGTGCCAACGGAACAACCCTGGGCGTTTCAGCGCCAGCTCACCTGCAGTTTCCTGCAGCGAGGTGGCGCCACTGGCGTCCACGGTGATCTGCGAAAAGCGCGCAGTGATGGTCTGGGCCTGGCTGAGCAACTGGGTCAGCTTTTGCACCGCAGCTTCATCATCGGCTTGGGCCGGGATGGCGGCGAAAGCCATAGCAGCCAGCAACAGCAAACGGATCAGGCGCATGTAAATCCTCGTCAATGGGTCATACGTAAAGGGGTATACGGGGCGTCAATCGCGGATTGGCGCCGGGGCAATCACATCGCGCGAGCCGTTGGTGTTCATGGCGGTAACCACACCGGCCATTTCCATGGCTTCGACCATACGCGCGGCGCGGTTGTAGCCAATTTTCAGTTTGCGCTGCACGGCTGAAATCGAGGCACGACGGCTTTCGGTCACAAAGCGTACGGCTTCGTCGTACAGCGGGTCGTCTTCACTGCCCTCGCTGCCTTCGCCACCACCGCCGCCACCTTCGAAGCCGCTACCGGCCTCTTCAACGCCATTAAGAATGTCGTCGATATAATCCGGCGCGCCGCGCAGTTTCCAGGCTTCCACCACGCGGTGGACTTCTTCGTCGGAAACAAAGGCGCCATGCACACGAATCGGCAAGCCAGTGCCAGGCGGCAGATAGAGCATGTCGCCGTGGCCAAGCAGTTGTTCGGCGCCGCCCTGGTCGAGGATGGTCCGTGAGTCGATTTTGCTCGATACCTGGAAGGCCATACGGGTGGGGATGTTGGCCTTGATCAGACCCGTGATCACATCCACCGACGGCCGCTGGGTAGCGAGAATCAGGTGAATACCGGCAGCCCGCGCTTTCTGCGCAATACGGGCGATCAGCTCTTCGACCTTTTTGCCAACGATCATCATCATGTCGGCGAATTCGTCGACTACAACCACGATGGTCGGCAGGGTTTTCAGCAGCGGCGCTTCGTCGTGAATGCTTTCGCGCTTGTACAGCGGGTCTGGGATTGGCTCGCCGGCCTCTTCCGCGTCTTTAACCTTGCGGTTAAAACCGGCGAGGTTACGCACGCCCAGCTTGGACATCAGCTTGTAGCGGCGCTCCATCTCGGCAACGCTCCAACGCAAGGCGTTGGCCGCTTCCTTCATGTCGGTAACGACCGGGCACAGCAAGTGCGGAATGCCTTCGTAGATCGACAGTTCAAGCATTTTCGGGTCGATCATGATCAGGCGCGCATCTTCCGGGCCGGACTTGAACAGGATCGACAGAATCATGGCGTTCACGCCCACCGACTTACCGGAACCGGTGGTACCGGCGACCAGCAAGTGCGGCATACGCGCCAAGTCGGTAATCACCGGGCGGCCGCCAATGTCGTGGCCCAAGGCCAGAGTGACGGGGGATTTGGCGTCGTCATATTCAGGCGACGACAGCACTTCGGAGAAGCGCACGATCTGCCGGTCTTCGTTGGGAATCTCGATACCGACCGTGGTTTTGCCCGGAATCACTTCCACCACGCGCACGCTCATAACCGCGAGCGAACGGGCCAAGTCGCGGGCCAAACCGGAAATACGGCTGACTTTGATACCGGCAGCCGGCTGGATTTCGAAACGGGTAATCACCGGGCCCGGATGCACCGATTCGACGATAACCTCGACACCAAACTCCTTGAGCTTGATCTCCAGCAAACGCGACATGGCTTCCAGGGATTCCGGGGAGAATTTCTTCTGCTTCTTTTCTGCCGGATCAAGGATCGAAATCGGCGGCAAGGTGCCTTCCACAGCGCTGTCGACAAACAGCGACACCTGCTTCTCTTTCTGCACACGCTTGCTCGGCTCGGCGGCCTTGGGCGCGGCTGGCGGCGTGATAATCGGCGCCGGGCGGCTTTCGCGCTCGGTCATATGTTTGCTCAGGGCCTCATCGCGCTCGATGATGCGTTCCTTGACCTTGGCTTGCTCGCGCCGGTCGTGAACGGTAGGCGCGGCCACTTCGTTGACGCGGTCATCGACTTCACGCAACTGGGCGACCAGCTGTTTGCGCTCGACCCGCGAGCTCCACCAGTTGTTGATCAGGCTGTTGATCAGCTCGAACAGGTCGAGGGTGATCTTGCCGGTGATATCCATAACCTTGAACCACGACAGGTCGGCAAACACGGTCAGGCCAAACAGGAACAAGGCGATAAACAGCAAGGTACTGCCCTGCACATTAAGCGCAGATACAGCCAGTTGACCGAGGCTTTCGCCCAGCGCACCGCCAGCGGAAGCCGGCATGCTTGAGCCGGAGTGGAAATGGATATAGGCCAGGGCGGCACCAGATAGCACCAGGAACACCAAGCCGATCAACCGCCAGGAAAACAGCCAGCCATTCCATTGCCACGGCTGGTGGCGATTGCGGAAAACCTGCACGGTTTTAATCACCAGCAGGCCAGGAAAGAGATAGGCGAAATAGCCGAGCGCCATAAACAGAATGTCGGCGAACCAGGCGCCGGCGCGGCCAGCGGCGTTCTGCACTTGCACCACGTTGCTGGTGTGGGTCCAGCCCGGATCGTTCTGGTCGTAGGTCAGCAATGCCATCCACAAATAGAGGCACAGCGCACCAAGGGCGATCAATGCACCTTCCTTGAGCCGGTAGTGCAATTGTTGACGCCAGACTGGTGCTTGAGCGGTGGTGGTGGAATTCTTCAAAACGCGTCTTTTCCTGCGCCTGTGGCGCGCCCAACTGAACGATTGGCGGCGAAAACTCGGCCATTGTACGGATTTACCCGCGTGTTGCCACGCGCCAGGGCTTGCCTGCGGCGCGTTTTGCCGGCCTCTGCTGCTTCGGTGTAGCATAGCCGCCAACATCTTTCGTGCGGCCCAATTTGAGCACGCATTCTCTTTTGTGACAAAGGCTTATGGGGTCTTTTTATGAGCGACGTCAAGCATTCACGCCTGATCATCCTGGGCTCCGGCCCTGCCGGCTACAGCGCTGCTGTATACGCCGCACGGGCCAACCTTAAACCTTTGGTTATTACCGGTATTCAACCGGGCGGCCAACTGACCACCACCGTTGAAGTCGACAACTGGCCCGGTGACGTCGAAGGCCTGACAGGCCCGGCCTTGATGGAGCGCATGCAAAAACACGCCGAGCGCTTCGACACCGAGATTGTCTACGACCACATCCACACCGCTGAGTTGCAGAGCAAGCCGTTTACCCTCAAAGGCGACAGCGGCACTTACACCTGCGACGCGCTGATCATCGCCACCGGCGCTTCCGCGCAATACCTGGGCCTGCCGTCTGAAGAAGCCTTTGCCGGCCAAGGCGTTTCGGCTTGCGCCACCTGCGATGGTTTTTTCTATCGCAACCAAGTGGTGGCGGTAATCGGCGGCGGCAACACCGCCGTGGAAGAAGCCCTGTACCTGTCGAACATCGCTAAAGAAGTGCACCTGGTGCACCGCCGCGACAAGCTGCGCGCCGAGAAAATCCTGCAAGACAAGCTCTTCGAAAAAGCCGCCACCGGCAATATGCGCCTGCACTGGAACCAGAACCTGGACGAAGTGCTGGGCGACAATAAAGGCGTAACCGGCGTGCGCTTGCGTGACAGCCACACCGGCGAGACCTCGGAACTGGCACTGGCTGGCGTATTTATCGCCATCGGCCACAAGCCCAACACCGACCTGTTCACCGGCCAGCTGGATATGCGCGACGGCTACCTATTGATCAAAGGCGGCAGCGAAGGCAATGTCACCGCGACCAATATCGACGGCGTGTTTGCTGCCGGCGACGTGGCCGACCATGTATACCGTCAGGCCATCACCTCGGCTGGCGCTGGCTGCATGGCGGCGCTGGATGCCGAGAAGTATCTCGACCTGTAAGTGCGCTTCTGGCGGGCCTTTGCGGCCCGCCCTCCTCTCCTCGGCCGGGCCTGACCATGCTCACTTGGCTGCAACGTTCCAGCTACGAATTCCCTCCCTTAGAGAAAGCCCTGCGCGATCCCGAAGGCCTGTTGGCGGCTGGCGGCGACCTCAGCGCCGAACGCTTGGTGGCGGCGTATCGGCATGGCTGCTTTCCATGGTTTGCCGAAGGCCAGCCGATTTTGTGGTGGTCGCCAGATCCGCGCACCGTGCTGTTCCCCGCTGAAATGCATGTATCGCGCAGCCTGGCTAAGGTCATTCGCCAAGGGCGCTATGAGGTGAGCTTCGACCAGGACTTTGCTGCCGTTATCGAGGCCTGCGCCGGCCCGCGCAGCTACGCCGACGGCACCTGGATCACCGACGCCATGCAGGCGGCCTACTTGAAGCTGCACCAGCAAGGTTTCGCCCATTCGGTGGAGGTGCGCGAGAACGGCGTGTTGGTGGGCGGGCTGTATGGGCTGGCGATGGGGCAGCTGTTTTTCGGTGAGTCGATGTTTAGCCATGCCGACAACGCCTCCAAAGTTGGCTTCTCCACGTTGGTCGCCAAGCTCAAGGAATGGGGCTTTGTGCTGATCGACTGCCAGATGCCCACGCAGCACCTGCACAGCTTCGGCGCCCGGCCCATTCCCCGCGCAGAATTTGCCGAATTTCTGGCTCGTCACCTCGATCAACCCAGCACCGCTGATTGGGTTGCCTAGTCGAGTCTGAAACCCTGGCATACACTTAAGCCCAGGCTCTCAAGAGTGTTAACCATGACCGAGCTGGCGCGCCTTAAGTTCTATGCCACTCAACCCCATCCTTGCAGCTATCTGCCCGGCGAACAGGCCACTACGCTGTTCCTCGATCCCAGTCAGCCTATGGATGTGGAGGTGTATGCCGAACTTTCGGAAATGGGCTTTCGCCGCAGCGGCGACCACCTCTACCGCCCCCATTGCCAAGGCTGCACCGCCTGCGTGCCAGCGCGTATTCCAGCGGCACTGTTTGAGCCTAACCGCCAGCAACGGCGCATTCTCAAACGCAACGAAAACCTGCAAGTGCGTGCCGTACGGCCGAGTTTTAACGAAGAGTATTACGCGCTCTACGCCCGCTATATCGAAGAGCGCCACGCCGATGGCGATATGTACCCGCCTAACCGCGACCAGTTCGCTACGTTTCTAGTGCGCGACCTGCCCTTCTCGCGCTTTTACGAATTCCGCCTTGATGGCCGCCTGGTCGCCATTGCCGTGACCGACGTACTGCCCAACGGCCTTTCGGCGGTTTATACCTTCTACGACCCTGACGAAGAGCGCCGCAGCCTAGGCCGCTTCGCCATCCTCTGGCAGATCGCCGAAACTCGGCGCATTGGCCTGCACGCGGTGTACTTAGGCTACTGGATCAAGAGTTGCCGCAAGATGAATTACAAGACCCAATACCGCCCCATTGAGCTGTTCGTCAATCAACGCTGGATAACCCTCACCTGAATACCTTGGCGGCGCGAGCTATTTTCGGGCACAATGCACGCCGCTTTTGCCTGGCGCCAGTTGCACCGGGCCATTCATTGGTAACCGAGGGCTTTACTGCATGTCGAAAGAAGACAGCTTCGAAATGGAAGGCACTGTCGTCGACACCCTACCTAACACCATGTTTCGTGTGGAGTTGGAAAATGGGCACGTCGTAACCGCGCATATCTCCGGAAAGATGCGCAAGAACTACATCCGCATTCTTACCGGTGACAAAGTACGTGTTGAGTTGACGCCGTACGATTTGAGCAAAGGCCGCATCACTTACCGCGCGCGCTAAGCCAGTCCAAATAAAAATGCCCAGCAATTGCTGGGCATTTTTGTTGGCGCGGCGCTCATAAACAAAGAGAGCCGCTGGAAGAAATGGCTACGCCATTTCCGCCGTGGTTTCAAACTCAAAGGTCATCTCACCGTCCAGCACGTCGATGTGTACCACACCGCCATGCTCGGCCAGTTCGCCGAAGAGGATCTCTTCCGCCAGCGGACGCTTGATCTTGTCTTGAATCAAACGCGCCATTGGGCGAGCACCCATTTGCGTGTCGTAGCCGCCCGTTGCCAGCCAGTTACGCGCCGCGTCACTGACTTCCAGCGTAACGTGCTTGTCCTCAAGTTGCGCTTGCAGCTCGGTGAGGAACTTGTCGACCACACTTTTGATCACTTCGTGGCTCAGGCGGCCGAACTGGATAATGGTATCCAGACGGTTTCTGAACTCTGGCGTGAAGCTCTTCTTGATCACTTCCATGGCGTCGGTGGAGTGGTCTTGATGGGTAAACCCAATCGAGGCCCGCGCTGCCGTTTCGGCACCGGCGTTGGTGGTCATGATCAGAATCACGTTGCGGAAGTCCGCCTTGCGGCCGTTGTTATCGGTCAGGGTGCCGTGATCCATCACTTGCAACAGCAAGTTAAAGACTTCCGGGTGCGCCTTCTCGATTTCATCC
>NZ_JBBNAH010000199.1:0-4372 GCF_037994325.1 Pseudomonas sp. | reverse complement strand
TATATTGCTGAGAGTGTGAAAAAAGGCGCCGAGTTAGTGCCACTCAAACTGTCGCCGCAGCGCATTACAGAGTTGTTGAATTCGGGAGACTTGAAGTCGTTGGGTAACGGTCGATATTCGGCTGAATACCCTTTAGGCACCCAGCATTTCTCGATTGGCAAAGATGGTGCGGTATCGACTCTCAATGGTGAGCCCATTCGAGTGTTGACCAACCCACCGGAGGTTGGCGCCGATTCTCACCATCCGTTGCCCATCACGGCGGATTATGACCTGTTCAGCATCTCGCCAAAGGCCTCGCAGGACTACAACCTGACACCGTTCAAAGTAGGTTCTCGGTTTGCTTACGGAACCTGGGCTGATAAGAATTTGCCGCTGTTTACCAGCGCGCCGAAAAAAGGTGGGGCAGCGGATCCGAATATGGGCAACGTCAGCCACTACACCCGTGCAATCGTGCAAAGCCTGAACAAGGAAGCGGCTTCCGAGGGTTATGCGGGCGGTGCGTTGGTGTGGCATGGCGACGAAGCAAACAACCCGTTCAGCCCAGGGTTTGACCCGGCTGACCAACCGATTTTCTTTGTGCCAGGTAAAAAGCCAGTGCGGGTTAACTCGAAGCAGGAGTTGTTGAAGTTTCAGGAGATGTTGAAACAAGAGGGATACAGCCCGGGTACCAGCAACCGATTCTAATCGGCAGGTATCGTCGCGATTAAAAAGCAGCCCAGTGAGTGGGCTGCCTTTTTTATTGGCTTTTTTATACCTTGCTCAAGGCGCTATTGCCTCGCTCCCTTACCCAAAACAACGTCGCGCCGGCTACCGCTGCTGGCATCATCAATACGTTCAAGCCGGGAATTAGCAACACCAAATACACCGAGCCACCAAAGCCTAAACTCTGCCAGCGCTTTTCCCGTAGCCACGCGAGCATTTCGTTCCAGCCGAGTTTGTTGTTGTCCGCCGGATAGTCGATGTATTGCACGCACATCATCCAGATGCCGAACAGCACCCACAGCGGCGCGGCGATGATGTTTAGCCCTGGGATAAACGACAGGATAAACAGGCCAATGGCGCGCGGCAGAAAGTAGCCGAGTTTGCGCAGCTCGCGGCCGAGGGTGCGCGGCACCATGGCGACCAATTCACCCCAGCGAAAAGGCGGAAAGGTGTCTTCGCCACGCAGCACCACTTCAACTTTCTCGGAGAGAAAGCCGTTGAACGGCGCGGCGATGATATTGGCCAAGGTGGTAAAGGTGAAAAACACCATCAGCAGTAGCAGCACGAAAAACAGCGGCCAAAGAATGTAGCTGAGAAAACTGAGCCAACCCTCTGGGTTGGGCATCAGGGCGTTTAGCCAACCGTTGAACTCCTGCACGGCAAAGCTGATCAGGCCAACAAACAGGATCAGGTTGATGGCCAGCGGTAAGAGCACGAACAGGCGCAGGCCAGGGCTCAGCACAAGCTTGAGGCCTTCGCGCAGGTATTGCGGGCCGGAGAGGACAGGGGCGGGCATTGGCGTTTCCTTGGTAAAGATGGGCTGACCTTAACGCCATTCCAACGCGTTCGAAAGCGTCGTGCTGTTACCGATTTCTTGGGCGATTGGATAAATACGCTGATTGACGAATAGCACGTGGCTATCGGCGGCATAAGAATCGACCACTTCCTGCGTAGGTATCGTCTGCGTAACCTTGCCGCCAATCCCGTCCGCCGTGCGGACACTGTTTGCGGGACTCCCACTCTGTAAAGCCTTCCCCAAGTGCTCGGGCAGTCCCTTTTTATTCCGGCTGCGGCCGGCAGGAGGCGGTTTATGACTGTTCGTCACGCTCGGGTAATTATTCTGGGCTCCGGCCCCGCTGGTTATTCGGCTGCGGTTTATGCCGCGCGCGCCAATCTCAAGCCGTTGTTGATTACCGGCATGCAGGCCGGTGGGCAACTGACCACCACCACCGAGGTGGATAACTGGCCTGGTGATGTGCACGGCCTAACCGGCCCGGCGCTGATGCAGCGTATGCAGAAACACGCTGAGCGCTTTGAGACCGAAATCGTCTTTGACCATATCAATGCCGTCGACCTGGCCGGCAAGCCCTTCACTCTGACCGGCGATAGCGCCACGTACACCTGCGATGCCTTGATCATCGCCACCGGTGCCAGCGCGCGTTATCTCGGCTTGCCGTCGGAAGAAGCCTTTATGGGGCAGGGCGTTTCTGCTTGCGCCACCTGTGACGGTTTCTTCTATCGCAACCGTGAAGTGGCGGTGGTCGGTGGTGGTAATACGGCGGTGGAAGAGGCGTTGTACCTGGCCAATATCGCCAGCAAGGTCACCCTGGTGCACCGCCGCGAGACCTTCCGCGCTGAGAAAATTTTGATCGACAAACTCTATGCGCGAGTAGCCGAAGGCAAGATCGAGCTCAAGCTCAATGCCTCGGTAAACGAAGTGCTCGGTGACAACAAAGGCGTGACCGGCGTGCGCTTGCAGCACAACGACGGCGGCAGTTCAGAACTGAAGGTGGACGGCGTGTTTATTGCCATTGGCCACACGCCAAACACCTCACTGTTCGAAGATCAGTTGGCGCTGAAGGATGGTTACCTGGTAGTTAACGGCGGCCGCGATGGCAATGCCACTGCCACCAGTATTCCCGGTGTATTCGCTGCCGGCGACGTGGCCGACCACGTCTACCGTCAGGCCATCACCTCCGCCGGCGCCGGCTGCATGGCGGCGCTGGATGTGGAGCGCTACTTAGAGGCGTGATGGTAAAAACCTGATCAGCCCGCTTCTTCCGGGCTGGTCAGTTCACTCAAGGCTTCAGGCTGGTTTTTGAACGCCTTGGCAAACACATCGCGGTTTTTCGCCATGTAGATGCCGATCTCTTCTACCTGCTGCTCGCTAAGCGACGGCACGGCTTTGAGCAATACGTCGGCCAGCGATTCGGCCAATTCCAGCATCTTGTCGTAACGATCGGCTTCGGCTTTATCCATAAACAAACGCTCCGGATCGCGACTGCTGCGGTACACCACTTCGACGGCCATTCATCACCTCACCTTCTAGCAAGCTATTACTGTTTATTTATACAGGTTGCGAGCATAAAGCACTCGCGCGCCGTTTAATAGTCACGCGCGCAAATCAGGGTTTGGGCAGCGGCGAGAACTCCACCGGCACCCAAGCAAAACCGGTGCCTCGCAGGCGTACATGGCCAATGCCGGGGAAGGGCAGGTGGGCGCCGGCCACCAGAAATTTCTGCGCCGCCGCTTCGGCAAAGACGTGTTTGCGGGTGGCAATGGCTTGCTTGGCGTCGCTGTCGAAATCAATGGCCACCTGCGGGTGGGCGAACTGGATGGAGTGGCTGTGCACCACATCGCCCCACACCAGCAATTTTTGCCCCTTGGAGGTGAACATATAGCCGCTGTGCCCCGGCGTATGGCCGTGCAGAGCTAGATCTTTAACGCCCGGCAACACCTCGCTGCCATCGGTAAACAACTTCAATTTGCCCGCTGCTTTGTAGGGCGCGGCGGTGCTGGCGATCATTTTTAGCCGCGCTTGCTTGTCGGCCGGAGCTTTGGCCAGCAACTCCGGGTCCAGCCAATAGTCGGCTTCGACTTTATTGAGCATCAAGGTGGCGTTGGGGAAGGCGCGCTCACCTTTGCTGTCGAGCACGCCGCAGGCGTGGTCAGGGTGCATATGGGTGAGAAGCAAGGTGTCGACCTGTTCCAGCGTATAACCAGCCGCTTCGATATCGCGTTGCACGTTGCCGAGGTTGTCGGTCAGGCATTTGCCGGCGCCGCTGTCGACCAACACCAAATGCTCGCCGGTGTTAATCAAAAAGGCGTTGACCGCCGTCTGCACGCCGTTGGTTGAGTCGAGAAATTGCCGGGCCTGCAAACTCTGGATGGTTTCGGCACTGGCGCCCTTGAGCAGCTTGTTGTTGATCAGGTTAAAGCCGTCATACAGCGCGGTGACTTCAAAGTCGCCTAAGGCCATGCGGTAGTAACCGGGGACCTGGGTGTTTTGCTTGGCCACTGGCGCGGCAATGGTCAAGCCCGGGTGCAGCAGGCTGAACGCGCACATCAGCGCCAGCACCAGCAGTAGCAAGGCTTGGTGTGCGCGGCATAGGCACAGAGGGTTTTTCATCGAAAGGCTCCCAGCGAAAAATGGTCCCTAACCAAGATAGACGGGCTTGGGCTGGGCACAGGTTATCGCTGGGAAATCATCGGGCTGTCCAGTGAAAGCGCTGTGACGCGATGTTTCGTCACAGCTTCCATGGCCTTTAATCTGCATAAGCCAGATTGTCATCTCGCGGCCATAGCCTTGGCTGCGACCTAAACAAGGAAGCACGCGTTGAAAATCAAATGGGCGGAAAACCTCAAGCAGTCCATGCACGGTCTGGCCGAG
>NZ_JBBNAH010000198.1:0-1997 GCF_037994325.1 Pseudomonas sp. | reverse complement strand
CGCCTGATGGTGTCGCAGTTACTGACGTTGTCTTTACAGTTTGGCGAGTTTGTGTTCGCCAACCTGCTGGTGGGTACGCGTTATGAAACCCTGCAGGTGTACCTGAACAACATGAAAAACAGCAGCGGCCACTTCAACAGCGCCCTGGTGATTTCCTACTTCTTTTTTGTGCTGCTGTTTACTTGGGCAGCCGGCCGTTTGAATAAGGACAAAGCATGAGTTTTCTGAGCATTCAGGGGCTGCACAAAAGCTATGCCGCCACCTCGATTTTCAGCGACATCAACTGCGAAATCGCCAAGGGCGAATTCGTCACCCTGCTCGGCCCGTCGGGCTGCGGCAAGTCCACCTTACTGCGCTGCATCGCCGGCCTGACCGAAGTAAATGGCGGGCAAATCCTCCTTGAAGGCCAAGACCTGGTGCCGCTGTCGCCACAAAAGCGCGATATCGGCATGGTGTTTCAGAGCTATGCGCTGTTCCCCAATATGAGCGTGCAGCAGAACGTTGCCTTTGGCCTGCGCATGCAAAAGGTCAGCAAAGAAGACAGCGCCAAACGGGTCAAGGAAGCGCTGGATATGGTCGAGCTGGGCAGCTTTGCCGAGCGTTACCCGCACCAGCTTTCCGGTGGCCAATGTCAGCGCGTGGCGTTGGCGCGTTCACTGGTTACTCGCCCACGCTTGCTGCTGCTGGATGAGCCGCTGTCGGCCCTCGATGCGCGAATTCGCAAACACCTGCGCGAGCAGATCCGCAGCATTCAACAGGAACTGGGGCTGACCACCATTTTCGTCACCCACGACCAGGAAGAAGCGCTGACCATGTCGGACCGCATCTTTCTGATGAACGCCGGCAAAATCGTGCAGAGCGGCGATGCCGAAACGCTCTATACCGCGCCGGTGGACGCCTTTGCCGCCGGTTTTATCGGCAACTACAACCTGCTCGACGCCGATGCCGCCAGCCGCCTGCTACTACGCCCAATCAATAGCCGTATCGCCATTCGCCCGGAAGCCATCTCGCTGGGCGCAGGTGATATCGAAGGTGAAGTGCGCAGCCATAGCCTGCTCGGCAACGTGATTCGCTACCGCGTACAAGCCCGTGGCGTGGAGCTGCTGGTCGATGTGTTAAACCGCAGTGCGGACGACCTGCACAGCAACGGCAAGCAGTTGCGCCTGAGCATCGACAGCGATGCGATCCGGGAGGTGGCGTAATGGCCCTGGCAATCTTCGACCTCGACGACACCCTGATCGACGGCGACTGCGCCAGCCTGTGGAGCGAACACATGGCCGACATCGGCTGGGTGGACGGCGAGTCGTTTGTAAAAAAAGACCACGAGCTAATGGCCCTATACGCCGAAGGCAAACTGGCGATGGAAGACTATATGGCCTTCAGCCTGTCGCCCCTGGTCGGCCGCACCGCCGAGGAAGTGGCGTTTGTGGTTGAGCCCTTTGTGGAAGACGTGATTGAGCCCATCTTCTTTAGCGACGCCACCCGCTGCCTGGCCACCCACCGCGAAGCCGGCGACCGCATTTTGGTAATTTCCGCCTCGGCGCATTTCTTGGTCAGCGCCATCGCGGCGCGGCTGAAAATTGATGAAGTGCTGGCCATCGACTTGGAAGAACAGCACGGCCACTACAGCGGCAATACCCGTGGTGTACTCACCTACCGCGAAGGCAAAGTCACCCGTCTGCAAGCTTGGTTAGAGCAGGAAGGCGAAAGCCTGGACGGCGCGTATTTCTACTCCGACTCGCGCAATGACTTGCCGTTGTTATCGTTAGTGAGTTTGCCGCGGGTGGTGAACCCGGATCCGGTGTTGCGTGACCATGCGGTGAAGGCAGGCTGGCCAATTCTTAACTGGCGGTGACGGCTTGTTGTTGGGCTTCGCTGCGCTCAACCCAACCTACATGCTGAGAGCTAAACACGTAGGGTGTGCTGCGCGCACCAGACGATTTGTGCGTGCGCTCCGTGGTGCGCACAGCACAACATACGGCGTCTTACGATAAAAA
>NZ_JBBNAH010000197.1:0-8056 GCF_037994325.1 Pseudomonas sp. | reverse complement strand
CGGCGGCGATATTCGAGGCGTCGTGCAGTTCGATCAGTTTCAGCAGCTCGTTAGCCAGCTCGACACCACCGGTTTGTGCTGCGCCTTCGGTGAACGCCAAGCCCGGTTGCAGGGTATGCGGCAGGTGATCGACATCCATCAACTGGCCGTACATTTTGCGGTTGCCGCTGATGCCGCCCAGGCTGGTGCCGGCGATGTTTACGCCATGGTAGCCACGGGCACGGCCGATAAATTTGGTTTTGCTCGCCTGGCCCTTCAGCCGCCAGTACGCCTTGGCCAGTTTTACCGAGGTGTCGGCGCTCTCGGAACCGGAGCCGGTGAAGAACACATGGTTCAAATCGCCGGGCAGCAGCTCGGCCATTTGTTCGGCCAGTTTGAACGACAACGCATGACCGTGTTGGAAGCCTGGGGAGTAATCAAGCACACCCAGTTGTTTGCCAACGGCTTCCTGAATTTCTTTACGCGAGTGCCCGGCGCCGCAGGTCCACAGGCCCGACAAGCTGTCGTAGATCTTGCGACCTTGGTCATCGACCAGCCAGCTGCCTTCGGCGGAAACGATAAAACGCGGGTCGCGCTGGAAGCTACGGTTGGCGGTGAACGGCATCCAGTGTGCGTCCAGCTTGAGCTGGCTGGCCAAGGACGGTTCGGCGGTGTGCGGCATGTTCATCTAAGGCCTCGCTTGTTGTTTGCAGCCCCGGGAAAACTACTGCGCGCGGTTAAGCGGCGTTTTTCTTGGGGGCTGAGCGGAAAAAGCTTTTTGTTGCGAGCAAAGGTGCCATGGGCATAAAGTCTGAAAAACCCGATTCTTCTAATTTTCAGATTGGCTTTCACTAAACTATGAGCACACGTCGCCCCGACCCTCTCGCGCAAGTCAGTGACTTTGATATCCGCCTGCTGCGCATCTTCAGAAGCGTAGTGGAATGCGGTGGTTTCTCGGCGGCGGAAAGCGTGCTGGGCATTGGCCGTTCGGCCATCAGCCAACAGATGAGTGATCTGGAGCAGCGCCTGGGTTTGCGCCTGTGCCAACGCGGGCGCGCCGGCTTTGCCCTGACCGAGGAAGGCCGCGAGGTCTATCAATCATCGTTACAACTGTTAAGTGCGCTGGAAAGCTTTCGCACCGAGGTCAACGGCCTGCACCAGCATTTGCGTGGCGAATTGAATATCGGCCTGACCGATAACCTGGTCACCCTGCCCCATATGCGCATCACCAACGCCTTGTCGCAGCTCAAAGAACGCGGGCCGGATGTGCATATCCAAATCCGTATGACGCCGCCCAGCGAAGTGGAGCAAGGCGTGCTTGATGGTCGCTTGCATGTCGGCGTGGTGCCGCAAGCGACGACCTTGTCCGGTCTGGAGTATCAGCCGCTGTATGACGAACGCTCGCTGCTCTACTGCGCCGTCGGCCACCCGCTGTTTTACGCCGCCGACGAGCAGCTCAGCGACGAGCGCCTGAATGTGCAGGACGCCATTGCCCCGACCTTCCGCCTGCCGCCCGATATCCAGGCGCAGTACCAGGTGCTGAAATCCACCGCCAGCGCCTCGGATCGCGAAGGCATGGCCTTTCTTATCTTGACCGGCCGCTATATCGGCTACCTGCCCGACCACTACGCCAGTTTCTGGGTGCAGCAAGGGCGCCTGCGCGCATTGAAACCGGCCAGCCGTTTCTATGACCTGAGCTTGTCTACCGTTACCCGCAAAGGCCGCCGTCCGCACTTGGTGCTGGAGAGTTTTCTCGAAGCCTTGGCCGCCACCAACTAGCTGGCAGCGATCGCCCTGCTCTGGTGCAAGCAGGGCTCCACGACGATGCAAACCGCGCCTACGCGACCGTCCGGTCACCCCCAAGCCTTGCCCGCCACCCGCCCAACGACGAATGTATGCACCCGCCGAGACAAGGCTTTGGCGGATTGCGCACAATCGCGCGAAATTTTTTCCGGCAAAGCTGATCACTTGGACAGAAACTTGCAAAGACGGGTGGACCTGACCAAGCGGCCAGGAAAAAACTAAAACAGATAGACGCCTTCCTGGGAGCACACATGAAATCCAAAGTCTCAACCCTGCTGCTTGCTGGCAGCCTATTGCTGGGCGCGAATGCCGCCCAAGCCGACGGCCCGCTACTGTGGCAGGACAACAGCATCACCTACCTGTATGGCCGTGACTTCAAAATCAACCCGGCTATTCAGCAGACCTTCTCGTTCGAACACGCGAGCGGCTGGACCTTTGGTGACCTGTTTATCTTCTTCGACCAAATCAACTACAACGGCAGCGAAGATGCCAACGCCGGCAAAAACACCTACTACGGTGAAATCACCCCGCGTCTGTCCTTTAGCAAAATCTTCGACCAGAAAATTGAATTTGGTCCGCTTAAAGACGTGCTGCTGGCCGGCACCTACGAGCGTGGCGAAAACGGTGGGCAGAACTACCTGCTCGGCCCAGCGTTTGACTTCAATCTGCCGGGCTTTGACTACTTCCAGCTGAACTTCTACTACCGCAAACCCGACGGCATCACCAACAACCCGTCCGGCCAGTGGCAAGTAACACCGGTGTGGTCCTACACCATTCCGGTGGGCAACTCAGACATCCTGATTGACGGCTACCTGGACTGGGTGTGGAACAACAAAGACGCCACCAGCAGCCGCACCAACGACCTGCACGCCAACTTCCACTTCAACCCGCAGATCAAATACGACCTGGGCAAAGCCATGGGCTGGAGCGCGGTTAAACACTTCTACGTGGGTGTGGAATACGACTACTGGAAGAACAAGTACGCCATCGACGACAACAGCTTCCTGGGTGACACCATTCTTCAAGGCACCGACCAGAGCGCAATCAACGTGATTGCCAAAGTGCACTTCTAAGCAACCGCGCGTTATCGCTTCACGAACACCTCCTTATTAGCCCGCCCCTCTGCTTGGAGAAGGCGGGCGTTTTTTAGCAACATAGAATTCTGTGGCCGCGGCCGGCTCGACCACCCGCCCGGGGCCAACAACACATTTTGCTGAGACCGTGACATGCAGCCTGAATCCGACAGCAACACCGACCTGATCTACGGCCTGGAAGACCGCCCCGCTCCCGTGCTGGCGTTCTTCGCCGCCTTGCAGCATGTACTCGCCAGTTTTGTCGGCATCATTACGCCGCCGCTGGTCATTGGCTCGGTGCTGGGCCTGGGCGCGCACCTGCCGTATCTGATCAGCATGGCGCTGATGGTGTCGGGCGTCGGGACTTTTATTCAGGCGCGTCGGCCGTTTGGTATTGGCGCAGGCATGATCTGCCTGCAAGGCACCAGCTTTGCCTTTCTCGGCGCGGTGCTCTCGGCGGGCTTTTTGGTAAAGAGCCGTGGCGGCAGCCCGGAAGACGTCTTGGCGATGATCTTTGGCGTGTGCTTTTTCGGCGCCTTTGTGCAGATCGTGCTCAGCCGCATGCTGGGCCAACTGCGCCGCGTGATTACGCCGCTGGTGACCGGCATCGTCATTACCTTGATCGGCGTGAGCTTGATCAAGGTTGGTGTCACTGACCTGGGCGGTGGCTTTAACGCGCCGGACTTCGGCGCCCCAGGCAACCTTGGCCTTGGCGCTCTGGTGCTGCTGACCATTATTTTGCTGAACCGCTCCAGCCGCCCGTGGGTGCGTCTTTCGGCGATTATCATCGGCCTGGCCGTGGGCAGTATCGCCGCCCTATTCACCGGCAAACTGGTCCCGCAAGCGCTGCCAGACTTGCCGCTGGTAAGCCTGCCAATGCCGTTCAAATTTGGTTTCGCGTTTGACTGGACGGCATTTATTCCCGTGGCACTGATTTATGTGATCAGCACCATCGAAACCGTCGGCGACCTGACCGCCAATAGCATGCTGTCCCGCGAGCCTATCGAAGGCCCACGCTACTTGGCGCGGCTAAAAGGCGGTGTACTGGGTGATGGGGTGAGCTGCATGATCGCCGCCACCTTTAGCGCCTTTCCCAACACCACCTTTGCGCAAAACAACGGCGTGATTCAAATGACCGGCGTGGCCAGCCGTTACGTCGGCCTGTACATCGGTGTGGTGCTGTTCGCCCTGGGCTTGTTCCCGCTGCTAGGTGCAGTGCTGCAACAGATTCCAAAGCCGGTATTGGGCGGCGCTACCTTGGTGATGTTTGGCAGCGTGGCGGCAGCAGGTGTGCGCATCCTCGCGCAATCGCCGTTGGACCGTCGCAGCATGCTAATCATCGCGGCCTCCTTTGGCGTGGGGCTGGGTATTGCTGCCCAACCGACCTTGCTGCACCTGATGCCCAAGCTGGTGCAAAACCTGTTTGATTCGGCGATTACCAGCGGCGGGTTGACGGCGATTGTGCTGAACCTGGTGTTGCCGGAAGAGAACAGCCAGAAGGCTCTCAATGCGGCTGGTGAGAACATTACGGAGTAATTCCAACCGGCTTCGTCACCCCCGTGCAGACGCAGTCCGGAATCGCCCAGCAAACCTCGCCTGGCACAACACTCAGGGTCCCCGCTTGCGCGGGGACGACGGGATGATTGGGGGTTCTCCGTCATTCTCGCGCAAGCGGGAATCAAGATCCGGACTGCAAACTACGTCCGGCACAACATTCTGGGTCCCCGCCTGCGCGGGGACGACGGTGGATTGGGGTTCTCCGTCATTCCCGCGTAGGCGGGAATCCAGAATCGCCTGGCTGACTACGCATCCAGCTCCAACCTCCCAGCGGTACACCCCGACACACACGGCATGATCCATTTGCCGCTAACCCGTTCAGCATCCGATAGGTATTGATCGCGATGTTCAATCTCGCCGCTGACCACCCCGGTCATACACGCCCCACACATACCCATGCCGCAGGAAGTGCTAATGGTCACGCCAACCCGCTGCGCTGCATCCACCAAGCTTTCCCCCGCATTCACCGTGACGGTTTTACCGCTACGGGCCAAAACCAATTCTGCCTGCTGCGAGCCGCTGGCGACCGGCGCCTGAAAGTGCTCCTGAAACAACGCCTGTGACGGCCAACCTCTTTCGGCCGCCAAGTGCTGCACGCTGGCCATAAACCCACCCGGCCCGCAGGTGTACAGCTGGCTGTCGGCCTGCCACGCAGGCAGGTGCTGATCGAGATACGCGCCCACCTCTGCTGCGGCTAAGCCGGTCACCACGCTTACTGCCGGATCGCCCTGAAACTGCTCGATGAACGCGCTATGGGCAGCGCTGCGGGAGAAGTACAAGAGCTGCACCGGCCGCTGTTGCGCGCGGCATTGTTGGTACATGGCCAGCAGCGGCGTCACGCCAATCCCGGCGGCCACCAGCAGCACCGGACCAACGCCCGGTTGTAGCGGAAACAAATTACGCGGCGCGCTGACCTTCAGACGATCGCCCACCCGCAGTTGTTGATGCAGCCACCGCGAGCCACCGCGTGAGTCGTCTGCGTGCTTGATCGCCAAGCGCAAACAGCCTTCGTCAGCCAAGTTGGTCAATGAGTATTGCCGCACCACGCCGCTGCCGGTTTGCACGTCGACATGCGCGCCGGGCTCCCACCTGAAGGGCAGCGGGCTCGCGTCGGCCATGCACAGCTCAACGGCGAGAATGCCTTGGGCTTCCTCGCGCAAGCCACGGGTTTTCATCTCGACCCACGTCATCGACGCACCCCCGCACGACGTTGCAAATCGAGCACCGCGGCGCTGGCTTGGCGGCTTAGTTCCATCAGGTCCAAACCCGGAATCTGATCATCGGTCACCACCCGCCGACCGCCAACCAACAGCGCGCGCAAACTGGCGCGACCGCCGCTGGCCACCGGCCCGATGGCCATATCGTGCAGGCCGAAGTAACGCGGATCGTCGAGGCGGTAAATGGCGATATCGGCCGCCTTACCCACCTCCAACGTGCCGACATCGTCCAAGCCTAAAATCTGGGCACCACCGGCCGTGCCCCAGCGCACCACGTCTTCAATGCTGGCGGCATCGGCACCGCCTTCGAACTGGCCGCCGGCGTATTTCGGCTCGGCCAACTCGCCTTTGCGCGCCCGCTGTAACAGCCAGGCGGCGTGGGTTTCCGAGAGCATATCGGCGGCTTCGTTGGAGGCGGCGCCATCAACGCCAATCGAGATCGGCACCCCCGCCGCCTCCAGCGCCGGCAGGTCGGCGATGCCGCTGCCAAGGCGACCATTGCTTTGTGGACAATGGGCGATGCCCGTACCGGTTTGGCCCAGCAGTTGGATTTCCTCGGGAAGCAGCTTCACCAAGTGAGCAAACCACACATCGGCACCCAGCCACTCCTGTTCCGCACAAAACTGCACCGGCGTCATGCCAAATTTGGCCTTGGCCGCATCCAGGTAATCCACCGTTTCGGACAGATGACTGTGCATGCGGATACCCAGCTTGCGCGCCACCCTGGCGGTCTCGCGCAACTCCGCAGGGGAGGTGGAATGCAGGGTGGTGGTGGGCGCCATGACGATACGCCGCAACGCATCGCCGGCAGGGTCGTGGTACAGCGCGGTCAGGCGTTCGACGTCGGCCAAATAGTCATCGAGTTTTTCCGGGCGCATGGCTTGCGGCAGCTCGGCTTCCAGTTGCCGAGTCTGGGTCGCGCCACCACGACAGAGAACAAAACGCAGGCCCAGGGCATCCGCTTCTTCAAACAAAATCGCCGCGCTGTCGAAGGGCATGCCGGGGTAATACAGATAGTGATGGTCCGCCACGGTGGCGCAACCGGAGCGCACTAACTCCAACAAGCCGATACGCGCAGCGAGGCGAAAGCTGTGCTCGTCAAAGGCGCCGCGAAAACGATAAGGGGTGGCGGCTAGCCACGGCGTGAGGGTTTGATTCAGACCCTCGGGTTCGCCCTTGAGCAGCGATTGGAACAGGTGGTGATGGGTGTTGATCCAGGCCGGATAAACCACACAATCGCGGGCATCGATTTGCGCCTCGCCGGGTTGTGGCTCGAGCTGGCCGATGGCAGTGATACGGCCGTCGACAACGCGAATATCCGGGCCGGCATGGCGGGCCTGCGCGCCGCGTTTGCCGGTGAGGATGGCGCTGGCGGTGCGGATCAGCCAGGTGGTGTTGGTGGTCATTTTTTGTCTCTCCTAACATCGCTTGGTGCGCGGAGCACACCCTACGGTTCGTTCGCCGCAAATGGGCGAGCTGCTTCACGTAGGGTGTGCTGTGCGCACCATGGTTTATTCAGCCTTGCTCGCTCTCGTGCCAGTGGCCGAGGCTATAACGCGCCAACGCCGCCATCAGGCTAAACAGCAGCACACCGGTCAGGGCAATCAATACCAAGGCCGCGAACAAGCGCGGAATATTCAGCTGAAAACCGGCCTGCAAAATCTGATAGGCCAAGCCCGCGCCCGTGCCACCTGTGCCGGCAACAAACTCCGCCACCACCGCACCAATCAACGCCAAGCCGCTGGCAATTCGCAGGCCACCGAAGAAGTACGGCAAAGCACTGGGAATCCGCAGGCGCACCAGGGTTTGCCAACGGCTGGCGCGGTTCAGGCGGAACAGGTTGAGCAAGCCTGGGTTAACACTGCGCAGGCCCAGCACGGTGTTGGAAATCACCGGAAAGATGGCCACCAGCGTGGCGCAAATCACCAGCGCCAGGGTGGCGTTGCTGCACCAGATAATAATCAGCGGCGCGATGGCCACCACCGGCGTCACCTGCAACAGAATGGCGTAGGGGAACAGGCTGGCTTCGATGATGCGGCTTTGCACAAACAAAAAGGCAGCCAGCACGCCAAGCACCACGGCCAGGGCGAAGGACAGGAAGGTGATTTTGAGCGTCACCCACAAGGCAGCGAGCAACATCGGGCCATCGCTGATCAGCGTGCGGCCGATATCAGCCGGGCTGGGGATCAGGTAGATCGGCACCTTGAGGGCCACGCAAAGCAGCTGCCAGAGGCCGAGCAGAAACGCACCGACCAACAGCGGGGCGAGGATGTTTTGGACCTTTGGGTTGGCGAGCCAGGGTTGTTTAGGGGGCATGTGGTGAGTCCTGTGTTTGGGTTGGGTAGAGCAAGAGCGCCCTCACCCCCGCCCCTCTCCCGCAAGCGGGCGAGGGGAGACAAGCGGGAACGCGGTCAGATTCCCCTCTCC
>NZ_JBBNAH010000196.1:0-15735 GCF_037994325.1 Pseudomonas sp. | reverse complement strand
GCATTGGCGAGCTTTTGGAACAACTCCTCTTGCTCGGGGAACACCTCGGTACGAAAGCGCTGAAAACCCGAAACAATCTGCTGCAACGCCTCGTCGGCACCCTCACCTTGCACCCCATCGAGGCGGTCGAGATTCTGTTGGTCGCGCGTGTTCATAGAGCACTCCTGAGCGAGAAACGGATGGGCCTTTAAGACTATAGCCGGGGCGATATTGTTCCAGCTCTGCCGCCGAGCAGCTACCTTGAATCGTTTGCACGATGTAGCAAGGCATGCCTGCCGACCTGCACCTGTGAACAATTCCCGGCAACCACCGTCTCTTGTGCGTACAGTCCATCCACCGCCTTTCTACTGCGAGCGCTCCATGCCGTCGATCTACGACCTCAAACCCCGCTTCCAGAATTTGCTCCGCCCTTCTGTCACCCGTTTGCACGCCAAAGGCGTGACCGCGAATCAGGTCACGCTGTTTGCCTGCGCAATCTCTGTGTTGGTGGGCGCCGTGGTGGCGATATTTGCGGAACACCGTTGGGTGTTCGCGCTCTTACCGCTGTGGATGCTGCTGCGTATGGGCCTGAATGCGGTGGATGGCATGTTGGCCCGTGAGTTTGGCCAGCAGTCACGCCTGGGGGCTTACCTGAATGAAATCACCGACTTGCTCGCCGACGCCGCGCTGTATCTGCCCTTCGCCTGCTTGGCCGGGGTGTCTGGCGCAGCGGTGGCGGCGGTTGTATTGCTTGCTTGGTTAAGTGAATACGCTGGCGTGCTGGGCTTGATGGTTGGCGCCTCGCGCCGCTATGACGGGCCGATGGGCAAGAGTGATCGCGCCTTTGTGTTTGGCCTTTTGGGCTTTCTGTTGGCCGTTGGTGTGCCGGTACAGGGTTGGCTGACGTCAATCATGGCAGTGCTCGCCGCCTTGCTGTTGTTCACCACTTACAACCGCGTCAAGCGCGGGCTGGCCGAGTTACCTGCCAGTTAATCAAATCGATTTTTTGGAGTTCTACGGATGGAAACTCAACGCCTGCAACACAACGCCACTTTTCCTACCCACGACGGGGTCGAGCTGTTCTATCGCTACTGGCCCGCCGTCAACGCCACCGCCGATACCCCACGCAAAGCCATTGTGCTGCTGCATCGCGGCCACGAACATTCGGCACGCATGGCGCATTTGGTCGATGAGCTAAACCTGCCCGACTTTGCCTTTTTTGCCTGGGATGCCCGCGGCCATGGCCACTCGCCGGGCGAGCGCGGCGACAGCCCGAGCTTTGCCGCCAGCGTGCGTGATGTGGATGACTTTGTGGCCTTTATCGGCCGCGAGCATGGCGTGGCCATTGAAGACATTGCCGTCGTCGCGCAAAGCGTGGGCGCGGTATTGGCCGCCACCTGGGCCCATGACTACGCGCCACGTATTCGCTGCATGGTGTTGGCCTCCCCGGCCTTCGACATCAACCTGTACGTGCCGCTGGCCCGCCCCGGCCTAACCTTGCTGCAAAAGCTCAAGGGCAATTTCTTTGTTAAGAGCTACGTGCGCCCCGGCATGCTTACCCATGACAAAGCCCGCGCCGACAGCTATGCCAATGACCCGCTGATTGCCAAGGCGATTTCGGTTAACCAGTTGCTCGGCCTGTATGAAGCCGCCGACCGCGTGGTGGGCGATGCCGAAGCGATCCAGGTGCCGACCCAATTACTGATTTCCGGCGCCGACTTTGTGGTCAAGCGCAAACCCCAGGAGCTGTTTTTCCAACGCCTGGGCACCCTGCAAAAAGAACGTCACCTGCTGCCCGGCTTCTACCACGATACCCTCGGCGAGGCCGACCGCCATATCGCCGTAAGCAAGGCCCGCGGCTTTATCGAGCTGCTGTTTAGCCAACCGCTCAGCCGCCCAGAACTGCTCAGCGCCGACCGTATCGGCTTTACCAAAGCCGAAGCCGAAGGCCTGTCCACGCCGCTGCCGCCTAACTCGACAGCGGGTTTGTACTGGCGCATGACCCGCGCCTCGATGGGCTTGGGCGCGAAGTTATCGGCTGGGGTAAAACTGGGCTTCGACACCGGCTTCGACTCCGGCAGCACTCTCGACTACGTGTACCGCAACAAGCCCACCGGCACCGGCGCCCTGGGGCGTTTGATCGACACCAACTACCTCAACTCCATCGGCTGGCGCGGTATTCGTCAGCGCAAGGTGCATATCGAAGAGTTGCTGCGCGACACCCTGCAAACGCTGCAAGCCGAGGGCAAGCCGACACGTATCGTCGATATCGCCGCCGGCCATGGCCGTTATGTACTGGAAGCGCTGCAAGGCTTGGCCCAGCGCCCGGAGTCGATTCTGCTGCGCGACTACAGCGACCTCAACGTCAGCCAGGGCAGCGCCCTGATCGCGGAAAAAGGCCTGGCCGATATTGCTCAGTTTGTTAAGGGCAATGCCTTCGACCCTGAGAGCCTGGCTAGCCTGGACCCGAAACCGACCCTGGCGATTGTTTCCGGCCTGTATGAGTTGTTTGGCGATAACAGCATGGTCGGCGGCTCCCTTGGCGGCCTGGCCCAGGCTGTAGAACCGGGTGGCTACCTGATTTACACCGGCCAGCCATGGCACCCGCAGTTGCAGCTGATTGCCCGTGCCCTGACCAGCCACCGCGATGGTCAGCCCTGGGTAATGCGCCGTCGTACCCAGGCCGAGATGGATCAATTGGTAGCCGCGGCGGGCTTTCGCAAAGTGACGCAACGTATCGACCAGTGGGGCATCTTTAGCGTCAGCCTGGCGCAACGAGTCGAGGAATGAGCGACGCCGCCCATGCCAAGCTAACGGTCCGTCAGCGCTTTCCTCGGGCGCTGATGTGGCTGGTGATTTTGGCGCCGCTTTTTTTCGCCAGTTATAGCTTTGCCAACTGGTACACCAGCCAGCGCGCCGATGTCGGCACGTTGGTGTTCGGCTGGGAAAGCCATACGCCGTTCTGGGCCTGGACCATCGTGCCCTACTGGTCCATCGACTTGCTGTACGGCCTGTCGCTTCTACTGTGCAGTAGCCGCCATGAGTTGGATGTCCACGCTCGCCGGCTGCTTACCGCGCAGGTGGTGGCGATTGCCGGCTTCTTGTTATTCCCACTCACCTACACCTTTACCCGCCCGGAAATGACCGGCTTTTTCGCCTGGATGTTTGAAGTGCTGATGGGCTTTGACAAGCCGTTTAACCAGGCGCCGTCGCTGCATATTGTGCTGCTGATTGTGCTCTGGGTGCGCTATGCCGACCACACGCCCAAGGGCCTGTGGCGCTGGTTGCTGCATATCTGGTTTGGCTTGATCGGCTTGTCGGTACTGACCACTTACCAACACCACTTTATCGACCTGCCCACCGGCGTTTTGGTCGGCTGGCTGTGCGTCTGGCTGTGGCCGCTGGACCGCCCTAGCCCGCTGGCGCATTTGCGTTGGCAGCGGCAAGCGCGGGGGCAACGGCTGGGGCTTTATTACGGCGTTGCCGGGCTGGCCTTGGGCGCCCTAGGGGTAACCGTGGGCGGGCTGGGCTGGTTTCTTACCTGGCCGGCGGTGGCCTTGGTGTTAGTAGCGCTGAACTACTTGTTGATTGGTGCAGCAGGCTTTCAGAAACACCGCAACGGTCAGCTCAGTTGGGCGGCGAACTTTCTCTTTGGCCCGTACCTGATCGGCGCCTGGATCAATTCCCGCGCCTGGACGGCCAAGGTGCCCAAGCTGGTGCCGGTGGTCGACGGCGTCTGGCTGGGGCGCATCCCTAACAAAGGCGAACTCGACGGCACGCCGATAAAGGCGATTGTCGACCTGTGCGCCGAACTGCCCTGCGCCATTGGCGGCCGCGCCTATACCACGCTACCGACCATGGACTTGCTGCCACCTAGCCCTGAGCTGCTGCAAGCCGCCGCCGAGGCCATCGAGCGTGCTCGCGCCCATGGCCCGGTACTGGTCTGCTGCGCCCTGGGTTATTCGCGCAGTGCCGCCGCAGTGGCCGCCTGGTTGCTCAGTACCGGGCGCGCGGCCAACCCGGCAGCAGCGCAAGCCATGCTGGAACAAGCACGCCCGGGCGTGGTGTTGCGTGCAGGTCACCTGCGTAATCTGGCGTTGGTCGGGGCCAGCGCATGAGCGATCTGCGCTTGCTCAGCTGTGCGCGCTTGCTGGAACAGGGGCAACGGTTGGATCAGTTCTCCACAGGGCTTAGCCTGGTGGCCCTGGCCGGCGCCTTGGTGACCGTTACCTTGACCCAGCTGCCGCTGGTAGCGGCTCTGCTGGTGCTCTGCCTGCTGGCCGGTGCCGTGGAGAAATACTGGGCGCTGCGGGTGGCCTTTGATGCCGCGCTATTTGCTCGGATGGCTGAAGCCGCAGACCTGCCCGCTGCTACCCAGCAACTGGACGACGGCCTGCATGGCCTCGGCCTGCTGCCAGCCCACAACAAAGGCCGCGACTGGTCGCTGCGTTGCCAGGGCGCCCTGGCGCTGCTGCGCAATCAAGGCCTGACCCTGGCGGCACAATTGCTATTGGCGGTGGCCGCAGTGGCGGCCGGCGCTTTTCTCTAGAGGACTGTGTATGTCACGCGTCTCGGACTACAGCTGGCGCGGCGCCTTTGTCGCCCGCCTGATTATCGGTTTTGCCGCCGCCGTTACCGGCGCGCGGGCCTTGTGGGTGGGCTGCGCACCAGACCCGAAACCGCGGGTGTATTTCGCCAACCACAACAGCCATGGCGACTTTGTGCTGCTGTGGTCATCGCTGCCTGCGCATATGCGCGGCAGCACGCGGCCAGTGGCCGGCGCCGACTACTGGGGCAAAGCCGGGGTGCGCAACTTTCTGATCAATAAGGTCTTTCGTGGCGTGCTGATCGAACGTACCCCAAGCGCCGACGGCCCCAACCCCATCGAACAAATGGGCGCGGTGCTGGAGGGCGGTGAGTCGCTGATCCTCTTCCCGGAAGGCACGCGCAATCTGGAAGACGGCCTGCTGCCGTTTAAAAGCGGCCTATTCCACCTGGCCACGCGCTGCCCTGACGTAGAGCTGGTGCCGGTGTGGATCGACAACCTCAAACGCGTCATGCCCAAGGGCCGCACCCTGCCCTTGCCGCTGCTGTGCACCCTGACCTTTGGCACGCCGCTGCACTTGCAGGAAGGCGAAACCAAGGCCGATTTTTTAGCCCGTAGCCGCGATGCATTGCTGGCCCTGACGCCAAAGGAAGCCTGATATGGATCGGCAAACCCTCAACGTATTTATCGCCGTCGGCATCTTTTTGGCCCTGGCCTCGCTGGTCGGGCAAATCCTTAAATGGAAAAAAGGCGCGACCCCGGTTATCGACAACCTCAATGCGCGCATCAATGCCTGGTGGGTGATGGTGGCGGTGCTGGGTGTGGCGTTTTTCCTAGGCAAGCCGGGGGTGATGCTGCTGTTCTACCTACTGTCGTTTTTTGCCCTGCGCGAGTTCATCACCCTTACGCAAACCCGTGGCGGCGATTACCCGGCGCTGGTGGCGGCGTTCTACTGCGTGCTGCCGTTCCAATACTTCCTGGTCTATATCGAGTGGTACGGGCTGTTCAGCATCTTTATCCCGGTATTTGTATTCCTGCTGATGCCATTCCTGGCCTCGCTAGGTGGCGACACCACGCGCTTTCTCGAACGCACGGCCAAGGTGCAATGGGGCTTGATGATTTGCGTATTCAGCATCTCCCATGTGCCAGCGCTGCTGACCCTGAATATCGCCGGCTACGAAGGGCGCAACCTGTTGCTGATCGCCTTTTTGGTGTTGGTGGTGCAGTCCTCCGACGTGCTGCAGTACATCTGGGGCAAGCTGTTCGGCAAAACCAAAGTCGCGCCCAACCTATCGCCGTCGAAGACCCTCGAAGGTCTGATTGGCGGCGTGTTTTCCGCCACCTTGCTCGGCGGCGCGTTGTTCTGGATGACACCGTTTAGCTTCTTTGGCGCCCTGGCCCTGGCCTTTGTGATTTGCCTGATGGGCTTTATTGGCGGGCTGGTGATGTCGGCGATCAAGCGCGACCGTGGCGTGAAGGACTGGGGGCATATGATCGAAGGCCATGGCGGCATGCTCGATCGGCTGGACTCGGTGTGTTTTGCCGCGCCGGTGTTTTTCCACCTGGTGCGGTACAACTTCACCTGAAATCAACCGCCTGCCCCACTCCATACACCCGTCATTCCCGCGCAGGCGGGAATCCAGAATTTCACGACGAGCACTGTTTGCTTCAAGACTCTGGATTCCCGCCTTCGCGGGAATGACGGAGTTGGGCGATATCGCGGTTTCTAAAGCACCACCTCATGGTGATACGGCAAATCCGGCCCCGTGCGCGAGCAGGTCACGGCCGCCGCCGCCACGGCGTAGGTCAGCAGGCTTTCTATCTGTTGACGGCTTAGGCTGGCCACGCCTTCGGGGCTATCGAGTTCAGCACGAGTCAGCCAGGCCAGCAGCGCGGCTTGGAAGGTGTCGCCGGCGCCTACGGTGTCTTTCACCTGAATCGTGCGGGCCGCGACAAATAGGGTGCCGTGCTGACGACTAAAGGCCGTGGCGCCACCGGCACCGCGGGTCATCAGTACCAACTGGCAACGCCCACTCAACCAGCGTTCGATGACGGTTTCCGGCGCGATGCCTGGGTAGAGCAAATGCAGGTCTTCGTCGCTGACCTTAATCAGGTCGGCCAGTTGTGCCAGCTCTTCCACGCGGCTGCGCCATAGCTCGGCATCCGGCTGCGGATTTAGCCGCACATTGGGGTCTAGGCTGATCAAGCGTTTGCCGCTTTCGCGGCGTACCAGCTCCAGCAAGGTGTCGCCAATTGGCTGCACCACCAGGGAAAACGAACCCACATGCAGGCCGCGAACATCGTCGCCAAGCACGGGCAGATGTTCGCTGCGTAAAGAACGGTCGGCGCAGCCTTCACCCCGGAACGAGTAGTGCGGCTGGCCGTTGCCATCTACCGCGACCATGGCCATGGTGGTCGGCGCATCACTTGCGATCAGAAACTCGCTGAGCACGCCCTCTTCTTCCAGCACCTGACGCAAACGGGCGCCGAGAAAGTCGCTGGATAAACCGCCAAACAGCGCCGAATCCACGCCCAGCCGGCGCAAGCCCACAGCCACGTTAAACGGCGAGCCTCCGGCAATGGCTTTGTAGTCCAGCTCGCTGCTGCGCGCGCCGGCGGCCCCTGTAAAAAAGTCGAACAACGCTTCGCCGCAAACCAGGTACATGTCGAACTCCAAACAAGAAAAGGGTTATTGCAGCTGCATCACCTGCTGGCGATAGCGCTGATACACCGGCTCATAGGCCGCGCTATTAGCCGGGTCAGGCTGGGTGAGGGTGCGTATATCCACACTCACGCAACGCTGGCACAGCTGCTCCAGGCTGTCTTCACCCGCACTCCACGCCGCTTGAATCGCTGCGCCCAGGGCCGCTGCTTCGGTGTGCTGCGGGCACACCAATGGGGTGGCCATAATATCGGCGACGATCTGCCGCCACACCGAGCTTTTCGCCGCGCCACCAATCAGACGGATTTCCCGGCTTTCAATTCCGCTGGCACGTAATAAATCCAGGCCATAACGCAGGCCAAAACAGGTGCCTTCCAGCACCGCGCGGCAGAGGTTGGCCCGGGTCAGGTTATCGCTGGTCAGGCCAAACAGGCTGGCGCTGGCATTGGGCAATGCCGGCACCCGCTCGCCATTTAAGAACGGCAGCATCAGCACGCCGTCGGCGCCAATCGGCGCTTCGCTGACCAGGCAGCCAAAGCTGGCCAGGTCGAGCTCCAGCAATTGCTGAATGGCGCCGGTGGCGTTGGTCAGGTTCATGGTGCAGATCAGCGGCAGCCAGCCACCGGAGGACGAGCAGAAGGTCGCCACCGAGGCATGCGGGCTGACCTGCGCCTGGTCGGCGTAGGCATACAAGGTGCCCGAGGTGCCGAGGCTCATGGTGATGGCGCCGGGGCTGATATTGCCGGTGCCGATGGCGCCCATCATATTGTCGCCGCCGCCGCTGGCTACTTGTGCCTGCGGGTTAAGGCCCAGGCGCTGGGCAATTTCCGGCAGCAGGGTGCCGACCACTTCGTCCGCGCCAATCAGGCTGGGTAGTGCATCGTTGAGGCGGCCGCTGGGCTCGATAAGCCGGAGCAAGTCGTGGTCCCACTCACGGCTGCGCACATTGAAATAGCCGGTGCCGGAGGCGTCGCCGTATTCACTGCAGTAACGCCCGGTCAGCCAGAAATTCAGGTAGTCGTGGGGCAGCAGAATATGGGCGATACGCGCGTAAATTTCCGGGTGCTGCTCTTTGGTCCAGAGCAATTTCGACACTGTATAGCCCGGTGCAATGGCCACGCCCAAGCGCTCTAACGAGCCGGCCTCGCCACCGAGAAAATCCAATAGGCGTTGGTTCTGTGGCGCCGATTCGGTGTCGCACCACAGCTTGGCCGGGCGTAGCACCTGGCCTTGGGCATCAAGCAGCACCAGCCCGTGTTGCTGGCCGGAAATACCGATGCCGCCGATGTCTTGCCCCGACACACCGGCGTCGGCCAGCGCCGCGCGGGTGGCTTGTTCGAAAGCCGTTAGCCAGTCGGCCGTGTGCTGCTCGCGATGGCCATTGGGCCCGCTGATCAAGCGATGCGGCGCGCCACCGGCGCCCAGCACCTCACCGCTGGCGGCGTCGAGCACCAGCGCTTTGGTGCCTTGGGTGCCGCAGTCGATACCGAGGTACAAAGCCATGGTCAGTTCTCAGCGATGCTGCAGCAGCGGGTCGAGCCGGCCGTTCGCCGGGCCATCCAGCAGCGCCTGCAAGGTGCCGGTGACACCCAGGGTGCGCAGGTTATGCAACTGGCGTTCAAAGGCGGCAACAAAGGCCTGGGACGCCGGAATGGCCGGGCCAAAGACCAGATCGGCACCCAGCAGCTTGGCGGTGAGGCTGGCTTTATCGGCGACCAAGCCCTGCGCCCATTCAGCACGCGGGTCGGGAATGCGGTACTGCGTGCCTTGCTCATCTACACCGTCCAGATACAACGCCCACGCCGCCACTACCAACGCAGCGCGGTCCAGCTCGGCGCCGTCAGCGATCAGGCGATTGAGGGTCGGCACAATAAATTTGGGGAATTTCGAGCTGCCGTCGGAGCACACGCGTTCCAGCTGATCGGCAATCGCCTGGTTGGAGAACCGCTCGATCAGGGTGTCTTTGTACTCGGTCAGATCGATGCCCGGCACCGGCGCCAGCTGCGGGGTCACGTCGAGGTCCATAAAGCGCCGCACGTAGCGACGGAACAGCTCGTCGTTCATGGTCTCGTGAACAAAGCGGTAGCCCTTGAGAAAGCCCAGGTAGGTAAGGGCCAGGTGGCTGCCATTGAGCAGCTTGATCTTCATTTCTTCATAGGGCGTCACGTCGTCGGTGAACTGCACGCCGACTTCTTCCCAGGCCGGGCGCCCATTTACAAACTTGTCTTCCAGCACCCATTGCAGGAACGGCTCGCAAACCACCGGCCAGGCATCGTCAATGCCATGTTCGTTGGCCAACTGCTGGCGGTGGGCATCGCTGGTCATGGGCGTAATGCGGTCAACCATGGCGTTGGGGAAGCTGACATTGGCTTCGATCCATTGCGCCAATTCGGCATCGGCCAGACGGGCGTAGCTCAGCAGTGCCTTGCGGGTAACCGCGCCATTGTGCGGCAGGTTATCGCAGGACATCAGGGTAAAAGCCGCCGTGCCATTGGCGCGGCGGGTGGCCAAAGCGGCACAAAGAAAACCAAACACCGTTTTCGGCGTTTGCGGGTTAGCCAGGTCGTGCTGAATGGCGGGCAAGTCTGCAAGGAATTCGCCACTGGCGTCGTCAATGCAGTAACCGCCTTCGGTAATGGTCAGCGAGACAATGCGAATAGCCGGCTCGGCCAATTTATCGATCAGCGCCTGGGCCGAGTCTTCGGCCAGCAGCATCGCGCCAATCACACCAACCACGCGCACTTCCAGGTCCGGCGTATCGCCCAGTTCGACTTGGGTATACAGATAATCCTGGCCTGCCAGCGCATCGCGCATGGCACGGTCTTCGCTGCGTAGGCCAACGCCGCAAATGCCCCAGTCGAGATCCTTGCCCTGGTTTTGCAGCGCCTCGGTGTAGATCGCTTCATGGGCGCGGTGAAAGCCGCCGACGCCGATATGGGCAATGCCTTGTTGCCGCGCGCCAAGGTCATAGGCGGGCAGGGCGATGTAAGGCACCAGTTGCGACAGGTTAGAACGGCTGAGTTTCATAACAATCCTTACGCCGCCTGCTCGGCAGCGCTGCGTTTATCAATGGCAACGCCGACGGCATCGAAGAGGTGGCAATGGGCGGTATCAAAGGCCAGCTCCAGCGGCTGGCCGTAAGCCGGGGAAAAGTCGCCGCGCACGCGGATGGTGAGGTTTTCACCCGAGGCGGTGCGCACATGGCAAAAGGTGTCGCTGCCCAGGCGTTCGCTGACATCGGCGATCACCGTGAGCTGGCCTTGGCCAGCGGGCACGATATTGAAATGCTCTGGGCGCACACCGAGGGTGACGCTGGCGCCGGCTTGCTGGTTGCAGGCCACGCGCGGCAGGTGCAGGCGCGTGCCAGCGTCCAGCTGCACTTCGCAGCCGTTGCCATCTACGGCGCCGACGGTGCCGCGCAAAAAGCCCATTTTCGGCGTGCCGAGAAAACCGGCGACAAACAGGTTGGCGGGGTGGTTGTACAGCTCTAGCGGCGAGCCGACTTGCTCAACACGGCCGCCGTTGAGCACCACTACTTTGTCGGCCAGGGTCATGGCTTCGACTTGGTCGTGGGTCACGTAAATCATCGTCGCCTTCAGCTCTTTATGCAGGCGCGCCAGTTCCAGGCGGGTCTGCACGCGCAGGGCAGCGTCGAGGTTGGACAGCGGCTCATCGAAGAGGAAGATTTTCGGGTTACGCACAATCGCCCGACCAATCGCCACGCGCTGGCGCTGGCCACCGGATAGCTGCTTGGGCTTGCGCTCAAGCAGGCGTTCCAGCTCGAGAATGCGCGCGGCGTTATCGACCTTTTCCTTGACCACGTTTTTATCGGTGCCAGCCAGGTCGAGGGCAAACGACAGGTTTTTCCGTACCGTCATATGCGGGTACAGGGCGTAGGTCTGGAACACCATGGCCAAGTCACGCTTGGCCGGGGCCAGGTCGGTAATGTCTTTGCCATCCAGGGAAATAGTGCCGCTGGTGACTTCCTCCAGCCCGGCGATCAGGCGCAGCAAGGTGGATTTGCCGCAGCCCGAAGGGCCGACAAACACCACAAATTCACGGTCGCGCACATCGAGGTCGATGCCTTGGATGATGGCGTGGCCATCAAAGCCTTTTTGCAGGTTACGAATGCTGAGGTCAGCCATGGCTAGGCTCCTTTAAGAGGTCGTAATGGCCGGTCATTTCACGGCACCAAAAGACAGGCCACGCACCAGTTGCTTCTGGCTGATCCAGCCAAAAATCAGAATGGGCGCGCAGGCGAGGGTGGAGACGGCGGATAACTTGGCCCAGAACAAGCCTTCAGGGCTGGAGTAGGACGCGACCAAGGCGGTCAATGGCGCCGCGGCGGACGAGGTCAGGTTGAGCGACCAGAAGGCCTCGTTCCAACACAAGATCAGCGACAGCAACATGGTCGAGGCTAAGCCGCCACGGGCAATCGGCAGCAGCACGCGGCCGATTTCCTGCAGGGTGGTGGCGCCATCCAGGCGCGCGGCTTCGAGAATATCCACCGGAATATCTTTGAAGTACGTGTAGATCATCCACACCACAATCGGCAGGTTGATCAGCGTGTAAATCACGATCAGCGCCAGGCGCGAATCGAGCAGGCCCATGCTTTTGCACAGCAGGTAGATCGGCATTAACACGCCTACCGGCGGCAGCATTTTGGTCGACAGCATCCACAGCAGCGTGCGCTTAGTGTGGCGGCTTTCGTGGAAGGCCATGGAATAGGCTGCCGGCACCGCAATCAGCATGCACAGCACGGTGGCGGAGAAGGAAATCAGCACCGAGTTCCAGGCAAAGCTGAAGTAGTCGCTGCGCTCGTTGATATGCAGGTAGTTCTCCAGCGTGGGCATAAAGAACAGCTGCGGTGGCGTGGCGATGGCGTCCATCTCGGTTTTAAAGCTGGTGAGGATCATCCAGAAAATCGGGAAGAAGATCAGCAGCGCCACGCCCCACGACAGGGTGCCGACCACCACACTTTGCAGGCGCCGGGATTGCTTGAGAGTCAGCATCGTCAGGCTCCTTTTACTGTTGGTCGGTGAGGTTTTTGCCGATCATCCGCACCAGGATGATGGCGGCGATATTGGCGATCAGCACGGCGATCAAACCGCCCGCCGAGGCCATGCCGACGTCGAATTGCAGCAGCGCCTGGTTGTAGATCAGGTACGCCAGGTTGGTCGATTCATAACCAGGGCCACCGCTGGTGGTGGTAAAGATTTCGGCAAATACCGAGAGCAGAAAGATGGTCTCGATCATCACCACCACGGCAATTGGCCGGGCCAGGTGCGGCAGGGTCAGGTGCCAGAAAATCGCGATGGGGCCGGCACCGTCGAGGCGCGCGGCTTCTTTCTGGTCCTGATCCAGCGACTGCATGGCGGTCATCAAAATCAGGATGGCAAACGGCAGCCACTGCCACGACACAATAAAAATGATCGACAGCAGCGGGTGATGGGCCAGCCAGTCCACTGGCTGGGCACCAAAGAAGCGCCAGATGGCGGCGAGAATCCCCGACACCGGGTGGAAAATCAGGTTTTTCCACAGCAGGGCGCTGACCGTCGGCATGATAAAAAACGGCGAAATCAGCAGCACCCGCACAATGCCGCGGCCCCAGAATTCACAGGCCTCCAGCAAGGCGGAAATCAGTACGCCAAAGATCACACTAATGGCCAGCACGCTGCCCACCAGCGTAAGCGTGTGCAGGGCGCCGGGCATAAAGCCTGGGTCGGTAACGAAAAAAGAAAAGTTTTCCAGGCCGACAAATTCATTTTCGCCGGGGTACAGCAGGTTGTAGCGAATCAGTGAGAAATACACGGTCATGCCCAGCGGCACGATCATCCATAACAGCAACAGCGCGACTGAGGGGCTGACCAGAAACCAGCCAGGCTTTAGCGCACGCTTTTTCGCCCGGGGAGCGGCGGGGGGCGCGCCAGCAACGGTATCAAGGGCCGAGGAATTCATGGGTAACTCCATGGGGTAGCGAAGGCCTGCACCACACGGGGGAGCGTGTGGCGCAGGGGTACTTCTACGGGGTGAGGCTTTACGGGATTACTTCGGATAACCGGCGCGCTTCATTTCACGCTCGGTGCTGGTCTGCGCAGCGGCCAGGGCTTGGTCGACTTTCATCTGCCCGGTAAGCGCGGCGGCGAACAGCTTGCCGACCTGGGTGCCAATGGCCTGGAACTCAGGAATGGTCACCAACTGGATGCCGACATAAGGCACCGGACGCACGCCAGGGTGGGCCGGGTCGGCCGCTTTCAACGACTCCAGCGTCACCTTGGCAAAGGGCGCGGCGCTCATATAGGCCTCGTTGTAGGTGGAGGCGCGGGTACCTGGCGGCACATTGGCAACCCCGTCTTTTTCCGCGACCAGCGCGCCGTACTCTTTTGAAGTAGCCCAGGCGCTAAAGGTTTTCGCCGCGTCTTTGGCCTTGGAACTGGTTGGAATAGCCAGCGCCCAGGAGTACAACCACGCCGAGCCTTTGTCGGTGGATTGCTGCGGCGCGTAGGTAAAGCCGACGTGGTCGGCCACCTTGCTTTGCGCTTTGTCGGTCACGAAAGAACCGGCAACGCTGGCGTCCACCCACATGCCGCACTTGCCGCTGTTAAACAGCGCCAGGTTTTCGTTAAAGCCGTTGCTCGAAGCACCGGGCGGACCGTATTTATTCATGGTGTCGACGTAGAAATTCAGCGCGTTTTTCCACTCGGAACCGCTGAATTCAGGCTGCCATTTTTCATCAAACCAGCGCGCGCCGTAGGCGTTGCCGATGGTGGTGATCAACGCCATATTTTCGCCCCAACCGGCTTTGCCGCGCAGGCAGATGCCGTACTGGTCTTGGTCGGGTTTATTCAGCTTGGCGGCGAAACCAGCAATCTGTTCCCAGGTCGGGTGTTCAGGCATTTCCAGGCCAGCGGCCTTGAACAGATCGGTGCGGTAATAGGTGATCGAAGCTTCGGCGTAGAACGGCAGGGCGTACAGCTGGCCCTTGACCGACAGGCCTTCGCGTACCGAGGGGAATACGTCATCCAGGTCGTAGCTGGCCGGCAGATCTTTCATCGGTTCCAGCCAGCCTTTGGCGCCCCACAGCGATGCTTCGTACATGCCGATAGTCAGCACGTCGAATTGGCCGCCCTGGGTGGCGATATCGGTGGTGAGGCGTTGGCGCAGGACGTTCTCTTCGAGAACCACCCACTTGAGTTTGATATCCGGGTGCTGCTCTTCGAAGGTCTTCGAGAGCTTTTGCATACGGATCATGTCGCTGTTATTGACCGTGGCGATGGTCAGGGTTTCGGCCGCCAGGGTAACGGCGGACGAAGAAAAGCAGAGAGCGGCAACCAGTGCCTTGAGCGTGTGGTTCATGGTTTTGAACTCCGCTTACGCGCCCGGTAGGCTGCGCAAGACATTATTGTTTTTGTTAGACCGGGGCTGATTACACGCCTGCGGACCAATGCGAACAACGCCTTGCCTGCACCTAAACCAATACTTTTTTGCACATAAAAATCATCGACGCTTGCGCACAGACACGCAGCCAGCGGCTTTAGCACGGCATTTTGCGGGGAAAATCAGGAGTCGAGCGTTGTGAATCAGTACAGGTTTTGCTCGGTCAATCGCTGAGTAACCAAGCGCCGGTAACCCGATGGCGTCATGCCTTTTAGCTGCTGAAAGCGCCGGTTGAAGTTCGACACATTGCTAAAGCCCGACTCAAAACACACATCGGTGACCGGCTTTTCGCTGCTGCTGAGCAGCTCACACGACTTACTGATGCGCAGGCGATTAACAAACTCGACAAAGCCGCGCCCGGTAGCCTGTTTAAAAAAGCGCGAGAAATACGTGGGGGTCATACCTAGCTGTTCGGCTACCTGCTCTTGGGTAAGGTCCTGCACGTAATGCTGAAAGATGTAATCCACCGCGCGGTTAATCCGCTCGACGTTGCTTTCATCCGCCAGCTCGGTCGAGCGCACAGCGGAGAGCAACTGGTAGTCCTCACTGGCCGCCAGCAGCTCCATCAAGATCAGAAAATTGCCCAGCCGCGTCACGCCGCTGGACTCGGAAATGCGCTGCATCAGGCCCTTGGCTTCGGCGATCAGGCGCGGGCAACGAAACTCGATGCCGTACTGCGCACGCGCCAGCAACGGCGCCAACCCCTGCAATTCGGAAAACACCGCACTGCCGCTTTCCAGCACCTCATCAGTGAAATTCACCAACATATCGCGCTGGGCAAACACCTCGTCAGGGGCGATCTGGCTGATCCAGTTATGCGGCAGATTGGGGCCGGTCAGAAACAGGGTATCGGGGGCAAAGTTGCCAATGTAATCACCGATAAACACCTTGCCCGAGCTGGCCACGATCAAGTGCAGCTCGTACTCCTTATGGAAATGCCAACGCACCAGCGGACTTGGAAAACCATGCTGACGGTAAATCAGCGAATGGCCTTCATGGTCATCCATCAACTCATAAGAGGGATCGGTAATTCGCGACGGTCGGGCCATGGTGCGTTACCACATAGCGGCAGATCGGAGCGCCTAACCATACCCCGCGTGGTCGCACCTGC
>NZ_JBBNAH010000195.1:0-7084 GCF_037994325.1 Pseudomonas sp. | reverse complement strand
TTGATCGACTCCAGCACATCCACGCGGCTAAAGGCCACGCTAAACCAGTGCAAGGTAAAGCCCTGGGGCGGAAAGCTGAACGCCGACTGCTCGGTGTTAAAGGCGTAGATAAAAATGATCAGAATCGGGAAGTGCAAAAACACTAACCCGCCCCAGGCCGCGATTTTCAGGCCCCAGGAAGCGCGCTCAGAGTGCATCGAAAGCCCCCAGACGTTTAACGATGGAGAGGTAGATAGCGATCAGCACAATCGGCACCAAGGTAAAGGCGGCGGCCATCGGCATATTGCCGATGGAGCCTTGCTGGGTATAAACCATGTTGCCGATAAACAGCCCGGGCGGGCCCACCAGCTGCGGCACGATAAAGTCGCCCAAGGTCAGGCTGAAGGTGAAGATTGAACCGGCGGCGATACCCGGCACCGACAGCGGCAAAATCACCTGCATAAAGGTCTGCGTGGGCTTGGCGCCGAGGTCGGCCGAGGCTTGCAGCAAGGACGGCGGCAAGCGTTCCAGGGAGGCCTGGATCGGCAGAATCATAAAGGGCAGCCAGATGTACACGAAGACGAAAAAGCGCCCCAACTGCGAGGTAGAAAGGGTGCTGCCGCCCACGCCGGGAATGCCCAAAACAAACTGCAGCACCGGTGCCAGATGCAGTTGCTCAACAAACCACTGCACCACGCCGCCCTTGGCCAGCAGCAGGGTCCAGGCGTAGGCCTTGACGATATAGCTGGCCCACATCGGCATCATCACCGCGATATAGAAAAACGCCTTGGTCTTGCCCGTGGTGTAGCGCGCCATGTAGTAGGCGATAGGGAAGGCCAGTGCGGCGCTGGCGATCGACACGGCGATGGCCATGCCCAGGGTGCGCAAAATAATGTCGTAGTTGGCCGGCTCAAACAGCGCCAGCAGATTCGCCCAGGTCAGGTCCGGCGTGGCAGCCATGGCCATTTCGTCGTAGGTGTACACGCCCTGCCAGAGAAAGGTCAGCAGCGGAGCAAAATAGATCACCCCGAACCACAGCAGTGGCGGCACCAACAGCATGGCCAGGTACAGATTGGGCTTGCGATACAGCAGGTTCGACAGGCTGTGCAGCGGGCCGCCGGATGGCTGAGACGTCAGCGTAGTCATCTCACCGGCCCTCAACATCGGTCAACGCCACCATGGCCTCGCGCGCCCAACGCACGCTGACCTGCTGGCCCGCTTGCAAAGCCGGCGCGTTCTGTTGCCACTGGGTGTTGGCCTGGCTAACGCTAAGGTTCTGGCCGTTTTCCAGGCGCACTTCAAAGCGGGTCGCTGCGCCTTGGTACTGCACGTCGTGCAACAAGCCGGTGATGACCACGTCGGTGGCATCGGTTTGGCCATCTTCCAAACTGATATGTTCCGGGCGAATCGAGAAGGGCGCGGCGCTGCCAGTGAGCAACTGCGCCAGCTCGCCGCGCAGCACATTCGAGGTGCCGACAAACTCAGCGACAAAGGGCGTCGCCGGCTTCATATACAGGTTGCGCGGGGTGTCGACCTGCTCGATCCGGCCTTTGTTAAACACCGCCACGCGGTCCGACATCGACAGCGCTTCGGTCTGGTCGTGGGTGACGAAAATAAAGGTGATGCCCAGTTGGCGCTGGAGCTTTTTCAGCTCGCTTTGCATCTGCTCGCGCAGCTTTAAATCCAGCGCGCCGAGGGGTTCGTCGAGCAGCAAAACACGGGGGCGACAGACCAAGGCACGAGCCAGGGCCACTCGCTGGCGCTGACCGCCGGACAGTTGCACTGGCTTGCGTTCGCCATAGCCAGCCAACGCCACCATGGCCAAGGCTTCTTCGGCGCGGTTCAGGCGCTCGGTTTTGCCTACACCTTTAACTTTCAAGCCGTAGGCGACGTTGTCGCGCACGTTCATATGGGGGAACAGGGCGTAGTCCTGAAACACCGTATTGACGTCACGCTGATAGGGCGCCAGGCCCACGGCCTCGGCGCCATGAATGCGAATGGAGCCAGCGCTCGGTTGTTCAAAACCGGCGATCAGGCGCAAACAGGTGGTTTTGCCCGAGCCCGACGGGCCGAGCATGGAAAAGAACTCGCCATCCTGGATATCGATGGACACCCGGTCCACGGCCTTGACGTCGCCGAACACGCGGGACACATCGGTAAATTGCACTGCAAGGGTCATAACCAACACTCCAGGATAAAAGCCACCTGCCGCTGGGGCGGGTGTGAAGCGCAAACACATCTAGAAGAGGTAAGGGAGAGGGAAACGAAGTTCGCCACTCACACCCCGTCGTCCCTGCGAAGGCAGGGACCCAGGTGCGCAGTTCTATCGGCGCACCTGGGTTCCCGCCTGCGCGGGAACGACGGTGTTAGGGCGAGGGTTAACGCCCACCCATGATCGCAATGAAGTCCTGCGTCCATTTGGAGTACGGCACACACGCATCCTGGGTTTTGCACTTGGCCTGCGGTGTCTTCCAAAAGGCGATCTTGTCGAACTGGTCATAGCCGTTCACGGCGCAGCCTTCAGCCCCGAGCAGTTCGCTGGATTTGCACGCCACCGGCACCGCTGGCACCGAGCCAAACCACGCCGCTAGGTCGCCCTGCACCTTGGGTTCCAGCGACCAGTTGATCCACTTGTAAGCACAGTTGGGGTGCTTGGCTTCGGCGTGCAGCATGGTGGTATCGGCCCAGCCGGTTACGCCCTCTTTCGGGAAGGTGGTGGCAATCGGTTGACCTTCGCCTTTCAGCGCGTTGGCCTGATATGGCCAGGCGCTGGAAGCCACTACGCCTTCGTTTTTAAAGTCGCTCATCTGCACGGTGGTGTCGTGCCAGTAGCGGTGGATCAGGTCGTGCTGTTTGCGCAGCACATCCAGCACGGCGGCGTACTGGGTTTCGTTGAGCTCGTACGGGTCGTTGATCTTCAATTCCGGCTTGGCGGCTTTCAGGTACAGCGCGGCGTCGGCGATATAGATCGGGCCGTCGTAGGCTTGCACGCGGCCTTTGTTCGGCTTGCCGTCCGGCAGGTTTTGCGCGTCAAACAACACGCTCCAACTGTCCGGGGCTTTCTTGAACACATTGGTGTTGTACATCAGCACGTTCGGGCCCCACTGGTAGGGCGCGCCGTAGGTTTTGCCGTCGACCACATACCAGGGCGCATCTTTCAAACGGCCGTCGAGGGTTTTCCAGTTAGGGATCAGTTCGGGGTTGATCGGCTGCACACGCTTGCCGTAGATCAGACGCAGCGAGGCATCGCCCGAAGCGGTGACCAGGTCATAACCACCTTTGGTCATCAGGCTGACCATCTCGTCCGAGGTGGCAGCGGTTTTCACGTTTACTTTGCAGCCGCTGTCCTTCTCGAACTGGGTCACCCAGTCGTAGTTCTTATCGGTCTCGCCGCGTTCGATATAGCCGGGCCAGGCGATGATATCCAGCGCGCCTTCACCGGCGCCGACGGCTTTCAAGGTATCAGCGGCTTGCAGCGTGGCGCTGGCCAACAGGGTGGTGGTTAGCGCACTTAATAGAGCGGTTTTTTTCACGAACATTGGGTATCCCTCTTCTCTGTTTTATCGGGGCAGTTGAACGTCGTGGAGCAGTACTTCTTGTTATGTAACCGCTCGGTCGTAGGCCGGGCTGGTGTGGGTCTTAGGTAAATCGTCGTCAGTCGGTGAGTTGCCCATGCCGCGCCATGATGTGGCGTACCACGCTGTAGTCCTCCAGCGAGTCGCTGGACAAATCCTTGCCGTAACCCGAGCGCTTCAAACCGCCGTGGGGCATTTCGCTGACCAGCAGGAAGTGGCTGTTGATCCAGGTGCAGCCGTATTGCAAACGGGCCGCCACCTGCATGGCTTTATCGAGGTTTTGCGTCCAGATGGAGGAGGCCAGGCCATATTCGGAGTCGTTGGCCCAGTCCACGGCTTGGCTGAGTTCGTCGAAGCGCGTCACGGTGACTACCGGGCCAAACACTTCACGTTGCACGATCTCGTCGCTCTGTTTGCAGCCAGCCAGCAGGGTCGGTTGGTAGTAAAAGCCGGGGCCGGAATGCACCGCAGCGCCGGTCACCCGTTCGATATGTGGCTGGCCCAACGCGCGCTCAACAAAGCTGGCGACGCGATCACGTTGGCGGGCGCTGATCAGTGGGCCAATCTCGTTGTCGGTGTCGCGCTTGCGGGCAAAGCGCAGGCCGCTGACCGCTTCGCCCAGCTCGGCTACCAGGCGGTCATGGATGCCGGCCTGGGCGTAAATGCGGCAGGCGGCGGTGCAGTCTTGGCCGGCGTTGTAATAGCCGTAGGTGCGCACGCCCTCGACCACGGCCTTGAGGTCGGCGTCGTTGCAGACGATCACCGGTGCTTTGCCGCCCAATTCCAGGTGGGTGCGTTTGAGGGTTTTTGCCGCAGCCTGGAGAATTTTCTGCCCGGTAACGATATCGCCGGTCAGCGATACCATGCGCACTTTCGGGTGGCTAACCAAGTGGCTGCCAACGCTCTCGCCGCCGCCACAAATAATATTGATCACCCCAGGCGGCAACAGCTCAGCCAACACCGGCGCCAGGCTCAGAATCGACAGCGGCGTGTGCTCGGAAGGTTTAAATACCAGGGTGTTGCCAGCGGCTAGAGCGGGGGCGATTTTCCACGCGGCCATCATCAGTGGGTAGTTCCACGGGGCGATGGAGGCCACTACGCCAATAGGGTCGCGCCGCACCATGCTGGTATAGCCCGGCAGGTATTCACCCGCCAGTTGGCCGGTCTGACAGCGCACCGCACCGGCGAAAAAGCGGAACACATCCACCGCGGCATTTAAGTCATCTTGCCTCGCCAAGTGCAGCGGTTTGCCGCAGTTCAGGGCCTCAAGCTGCGCCAGTTGATCGGCCCGTTGCTCAATGGCATCGGCGATTTTTAGCAAGATGACTGAACGTTGTTGCGGTGTGGTACGCGACCACCCGGCAAAGGCGCGGTGGGCGGCGTGGATGGCGGCTTCCACCTGGTCGGTGGAGGCTTCGGCAATGCGGATTAAGGTGTCGCCCGTGGCGGGGTTGAGAATTGGCTCAACAAACCCTTCGCCGGCGACCAGGCGGCCGTCGATCAACAGTTCGCTATAAAAAGAGGGGGTTGGCGCCGCACCGGCCATTAGGTTCGCTCACTGTTGTTGTTCTCGGGCACCTCGGTGTAAATCACCTGGAAATGCCTTGATACGAATGGCAACAGAGACTAGTGGCGGGTCTTGTAGGCGACAAATTCTTAATACTGAACGCAGCGTTCGATTAAATAGATGGCCTGCGCGTATTCAGCTGTTCACGGGCCACGGTCAGGAACGGGTCTACCAACGCAGGCCGCGCCGTGCCTCGGCGCCAGGCCAGGCCGACGTCCAGCGTCTGGGTTAAATCCACCACCGCGCGGGCTTCGATAATGTCGCCTTCCAATGACCACGGCCGATAGGTCATATCCGGCTGAATAGACAGGCCCAAGCCCGCCGCCACCAGACTACGCACCGCTTCGGTAGAGCCGGTGCGCAAGGTGACATTGGGCTGCAAACCGGCGCGCGACCAGATGCGCTGGGCGTTCAGGCCCATCTCATCAACATTTAGCTGAATCATCGGCTCGTTAACGATATCCGCCAGGCTAATGCTGTCGTGCTCCAGCAACGGATGCTGGGGCGGCAACCATAGGCGCAGCGGCGAATGGGTAAGCACCTCGGTTTGCAAGGCGTGACGGTCTTCCAGGTTGGAGAGAATCAGCACGCCCACATCAATCTCGCCGCTGACCAGCAGATGCTCGATATACGGGCGCTCGTCCTCCATTACGCGGATTTCCACGTTGGGGTAGGCGCGCTGAAAACGGGTGATCAAATCCGCCAAGTAATAGCCGGCCACCAGGCCCGTCACGCCGATGGTGAGTTGGCCGGCCACCTGGTCGGTGCTCTGCTGCAAGCTGCGTTTGGCGTTATCCACCGTGGCCAAAATCAAATGCGCCTGGCGCAGAAACTGATGGCCCTGGTGAGTCAGCGACATGCCCTTGGCGTGGCGATTAAACAGACTGACGCCAATCTCCTGCTCCAATTGCTGGATCGCCAGGGTGAGCGTGGACTGGGAAATAAACACCGCCTGGGCGGCGGACGAGATCGAACCGGTCTCAGCCACCGCAATAAAATGGCGGATTTGGCGCAGGGTCATCATGGCGAGAAGGGCTCATCCGCAGGCGGGAGTCGCCAAATTGACATGAGTTTTATCGTTTGAGAAGACTCTATATCTATTAAATAGATAGATAGGTTTGCTCTGGCTTAAGCAACAACATCGATTTTGGCTGGAAGGAGGGCATTCCCCCCTACCAGCGTCGGCTCTGTTATCGGCTGGCCAAGGCGGGTTCAAAACGCCCATACCTGGCCGGTGCCGCTACGCATTGAGTGGTCAGCAGTGAGGCGCAGCGTAGGGTCATATCGGTGCCTACGTCGGTTGGCCCGGTGTGAATCGGCAACATACCCAGTAAGGGCTGCGCCGGCCCCTGGTCCCGCAGTAGCCGGGTAACGCTGTCAGCACTGCGAATAAGCGAGTGCTGCAGGCTGCTCAGGTCTTGCATCGGTCCGGGGTCGGCAGTCCAGACAAACGAAACTGGAGTCGTCAGTTTCTGGTTATGCCGAGGCCGGGCACTGTCACTTGCTTCCTGGGCTCTGTGTGAAAACAAGTGCAGGCCTGTGGCCGGACGGTGGTGAAGGGGTCAGACGGCGGTGCAAGAAAATCTTTAGCCGTAGCGCAATACGTGCTCCGCCCTCCGCTGGTTAGAACGCGTAGCGGTACTGCACGCCCACGCCATGGAATAGGTTCGCGGCCAACGCCGCTGCCGTGAGGAATGGGCACGACCTCTGGCAGTGGCGCTAGCCGCGAAGGCTTAAGCCGCCGGAGCCTCGCTTGCCGGGCTTTCAATGCAGGCTTGCAGGGTGGCTTTGGCGGCGCTGATCAGGAAGTTGCAGGCGTAGTCGACCTGCGCTTGTTGTGCATCTTTGGCGCCGTGACGTTGCAGCGTCAGGGATTCGGCGATATCGAGCAGGCTGTAGGCGCTGTCCAGGGCTTCGGTCACGCGGATGCCAGGTTGCACGGCGAAGAGTGGGCGTTTGTCAT